>JAPYWM010000052.1 GCA_028276345.1 Sphingobacterium sp. | reverse complement strand
GGGGGCACCTCAGGCGCCGCCGCCGTCAGCAGAATCCGCTCATACGGCGCATACGTAGGCCATCCCAGCCGACCATCTCCCCACCGCAGATGCACTTTATACCCCAGTGCCTGCAAAATCCGCCGACTCCGCTCATACAGCTCCCGCACCCGCTCAATCGAATACACCTCCACCCCCAGCTCAGCCAAAATCGCTGCCTGATAGCCAGAACCGGTGCCTATCTCCAGCACTTTGCATCCCGGCTCCACCTGTAAAAGCTGCGTCTGAAACGCCACCGTGTAAGGCTGGCTAATCGTCTGCCCCCCCGCTATGGGTAAAGCCCGATCTTCATACGCATGCTCCCACAGCCCACTCTCTAAAAATACATGGCGAGGCACCTTCTCTATCGCCGCCAAAACCCGCTCATCGGTGATCCCCTGCGCTCGCAAGTGAGCCACCAGCTTTCGCCGCAGACCCTGATACCGCGGCGGATCCACTAAAAAACCTCCCACCCCTATGACGAGTAACCGCTCCGCTTAGTAGGAGATTTGGACTTCTTGTAGAAGCTATCGTAGATGTAGATACCCACCTGGATGGGCCGAACGTTATCCGGCCCCTTGGTGCTGCGCCAGAGTGGCGAGAGATTGTAGTTGAAAAACGCACCTATCCCCCGATAACCAATTCTACCCCCCACCCCGTACTGTAGGCTTTCTGTGCCGAAGTTTTTGTTACCAGCCTGGATTTGCTTGATAGATTCATCATTGGTGCTATATTTGCGCTTTTGCCGGACCCAAACCAGAAGATCTCCATACCCAAAGACAGCCAGCTGAAAACCTTTGTGCAGAATGCCCAGCTCAAGCGGAATACGCAAATAGCCGAGCTGGAACTTACTTTTGGCAGAATAACCTTGGATAGTGACGAGCGTATCAAACGTATACGTGAGAAAACCCGTAGTATCCCGGTAAAGAACAGCATTCTTTTCAAAGCGCACCTCCCGAATGACGATTCCCGGCCCAGCTCCCACGTAAAACCTTCCAATACGTAGCATCTGCATAGACTGAAAGTTGAGCTTGATAGAGCCCAGGCCTTGAACGCTCGTGGCGAGATCGGCAGGAAGCCCCATAAAGTGATTGTAACCCGCTTCCAGATAAGAGTTGCTTTTCCAGCGAATCCGCCTCGAAGGAGTAGGCGCGGGGGAAGGCGCCTCTTCGGCTCCCTCGGGTGTATCCTGGGCCCATCCCATCACGAGGAGCCCCGCAAGCATCCACAGGTAACGCATGCCACAAATATACACCATCAGGTGAAACCTGCGGGTGACCTCCGGAGCTGCTCTGCGAAAACCGCCCGGTCAGGCGCCTGGAAAAAAGCCTGCCCTGCTACCAGCACATCCGCCCATGGTACATCTCCCACCGTCTCCAAAGAAATGCCCCCATCCACCTCCAGAAGCGCCCGACTTCCTACCTCCGCCCGCAGACGAGATAGCCGATACCCCTTCCTCGCCACATAGGGAATAAACTTCTGCCCACCAAAGCCGGGATTGACGCTCATCACACATACCAGCTCTATCTCCGGCAAAATATCTCGTAAAACCTCTGCCGGTGTAGCAGGATTGATGGCAATGCCAGCCTTTTTGCCTAAGCGGTGAATCTCCTGCACAAGCCGGTCAGGATGAGGCGTCGCCTCCCAGTGAAAAGTCAAAATATCCGCTCCGGCCTCCGCAAACGCCGCTAAGTACCGCTCCGGCTGTACAATCATCAGATGCACATCCAGGGGCTTTTGCGTAAGGCGCCGAATCGCCGCCACCACAGGCAGCCCAAAAGAAATATTCGGCACGAAGACCCCATCCATCACATCGCAGTGAATCCAATCTACAGGCAGCGCTTCCAGCTGGGCGATCTCCTCCGCCAGCCGCCCAAAGTCCGCCGAGAGGATAGAGGGGGCTATTAGCCTTGCCACGCCGGTAAAGGTATGTTAAGCTGCTGGCGTTTTGAGCTGGGGGTCGGGGTATTTCTCGGGGGCTATCCCCACTTTATCTAAGAGCAGCCAATCAAAAAAACCCAGCCATGAAGCTATATCGGTAACCGCTGTAAGCAAGGGCACCATCTTCAGCAGATAGCCCCATGACAGGCTTCTTCTGAAGGCAAGGGCTTGGCGGATAATACCACGCTTACGCCACAAGTGCCAGGTGCTACGGGCACCGATTAGCCCCACCCACAAAAAAGCGCCCGTTAAAAGACCTCTTCCCCAGCTCCACAAGAGCCCGACCAGCAGAACCATGAGTAGGAGCCCTGCATAGTACACATACAGTCGCTTGAACCACCGTAGCGGATCGCCAGCAATAAGATTATGCCGGGCATACAGCCGAGTCTTCCGAAAAAGACCCTTAGCAGTTACCTGAGGGGACCACCACGAGATAGCCTCTGGCTCTTCTATGATACGGGCCCCGCTTCGTTCCACCGCCCGACGAAATACATGATCCTCCGAGGCCCGATACGGGGGACAGCCCCCCACCTGCACATATAAGGACCTCTTCATAGCACAGCATGCCACAGGAGGTAGGCTATAAATGCCCTTCTCATCCGCTACAAAACTTCCCAGAACAATCGTCGCATATACCCAGAAAACGTCACTTCCCTCCCGTAGATACAATCGCCCCTGTGCAAAGTCCGCCTTATCCGATAAAATAGGCTCACAAAGGCGCTTTAGCGTCTGCGGGGCTATGCGCATCTCCCCATCCCAAAAGGCCACGATGGAATACCGCGCATACGCTACCCCGATATTGCGGGCCTGACCCGGGTAAGCCCGATCCACTTGAATTACCCTCACCCAAGGCGCATAAGCCCGAGCCACCTCAGCCGTCCGATCCGTAGAACCCGCATCCACGACAACCACCTCCGCAGGCGGCCGCTCCTGCACACGCAGATCCTCTAAAAGCAACCCTAAGGAAGCCTCCTCGTTATACGCCGGAATAATCACCGAGACCGGCAACACCTCAGACGAGGCTGGCATAGAGCTGTTCATATTTTCTATTGACTTGCGTGTAGTCAAAGGACTCCCGTACGAAAGCCTGACCCCTTTGGGCTATGGCAAGGCGCAAATCGGGATGCTGATAAAGGTAAAGAAGCGCTTCTGCGAGGGCGGCTACATCTTCTCTGGGTACCAACCAGGCCGTTTCCCCGTGCCTCAAATAATCGACTGCTCCCGATACAGGCGTAATCACCAAGGGCACGCCTAAGCTCAGGCTTTCTACCATCACTTGCGGGAAGGCCTCGCTAAAAGTAGGATGGACAAAGAGGTCCGAAGCCGCTATTAGGTCTCGCACTTCCAAACCCCGCCGCCACCCCAGAAACCGACACGGCGCCTCCAACCCACCCTGCAAAAGACCTAACTCCTCCGCTAAGGCCTTCAACATCGGCGTCTCAGGCCCCTCCCCCACTAGCCACAAACGCCCCTGCGGCACAACCCCATAAAACTTCTGAAAAGCCCGCAGTAAAACATGCTGTCCCTTCTGCAAACGATGCGTAGCTACGTTTACGATCACAAAGTGCCCATCCGAAGCCCCATACTGCGACCGCACCGCCTGCCGCCGCTCCTCTGATGGCCGCTGATACTTCTCCGCCGAAAACGCGAAACCGTACGGAATAACTTCTATATGACCCACCTTAGAATGTAGCTGTCTCACAAGCCGAGCCATGAAGTCTGTCGGAACCACTAACCTATCTGCCTGCTTATACATCCACCGCTCAAGCCCCAGTAAAACACGCCGTTTGAGCGGCGGCAAACGCAAAACATCCTCTGTGTAATGCCGATGTAAAACCAGCTGCACGCGCGGGTATAGCTTTTTAGCTAAGGCCGCTACAAACCCCTCCCAGTAATGATGCGCATGTAAAATCTCTACCCCTTCTTGGCGAAGCATCTGCGCCAGCCGCCAAGCCGCCCTCAAATAGGCCCCATAAGCCCTATACGACGACACCGGTATGACCCGATGAGGGATGCCCACCTCTTCATACTGAGGCGACTCTATGTTACTCTCCCGCAAGAAGGTTACCACCCCCACCTCAAACCGCTCCCGGTCTAAATAGCGAACAACCGTATCAATGAAGTCATGTCGATTGATGGTACCTGCAAAATGCCAGACTCGGATGCGGGTCACCCAGGCAAAAGTGGGCTTTTCCCTACATTTGGGGGCATGCGCGTAGGTGTGTGGCGAGAAACGCCCTCCGAACGGCGGCTTCCCGTCCTACCCGAATATGTCTTAAAACTCCAGCAGCTGGGCCTGCAAGTGCTGATAGAGAGAGGCCTGGGTGAGAGTATTTTTCTGCCGGACGAGGCTTACCAGCAGGCAGGCGCCCGCATCGTCCCTGATAAGTCGGCCCTGCTTGCCGAAGCAGATATCCTCCTCTCGCTCGAAACGCCTGACGTGAGCCGCTTTCCCCAGGCCACCGGAAAAGTCCTGATTGGCCACCTGAATATCTGGCGCCACCCCAAGCGGCTGGATGCGCTGAGTAAGCAGGGCTGGACGGTATTCGCCCTGGAAAAGCTGCCCCGTATCACTCGGGCCCAGAGCATGGATGTGCTTTCCTCGATGGCGGCCCTCGCTGGATACAAAGCGGTGCTCCTGGCCGCAGTAGAATATGGTCGGGTGATGCCTATGCTCACGACGGCGGCGGGGACTTTGGCGCCCGCTCGGGTGCTGGTGATTGGCGCAGGGGTGGCGGGCCTTCAAGCTATTGCCACAGCGCGTCGCCTCGGCGCCCGCGTGGAAGCCTACGATGTACGGCCTGCCGCCCGCGAACAGGTAGAGAGCCTCGGCGCTAAGTTCTTAGACCTCCTGCCCGACCTGAAAGCCGAGGGCGCCGGTGGTTACGCCCGCCCCCTAACCGAAGAAGAACAAGCCCGCCAGAAAGCCGCCTTAGAAAACGCCATAGCAGAAGTAGACATCCTCATCACCACGGCAGCGGTGCCTGGCCGTCCCGCCCCCAAAATCGTTACCAGCCAAGCCCTGCGCCGTATGAAGCCTGGGAGCGTGGTCGTAGACCTGGCTGCCGAGACTGGCGGCAACTGCGAAGACACCATCCCCGGCCAAACCCAATCCATTCAAGGCATCACCCTCATCGCCCCCATCAACCTCCCCAGCACCCTTCCCCTCCACGCCTCCCAAATGCTCGCCAGAAACTTCTACGAGTTCCTCCGCCTCTTCTCCCGGGAGGGGACTTTCACGCTCCACAGAGACGACGAAATCCTCGCAGCGACCTGTCTACTATGGCAGGGCCAACCCACCGAAACCAAACAACCCGCCTAACTTATGACCGAAGTACTTTTCGCCCTCTTCATCTTCATGCTGGCTGCCTTTTTAGGCTTTGAGCTCATCAGTAAGGTTCCGCCTACCCTCCACACCCCCCTCATGTCTGGCTCCAATGCCATCTCCGGTATCACCCTCATAGGCTCCCTGATAGCTGCTGGTAGTGAAGAAAACCCCCTCGCGATCATCCTGGCTACGCTTGCAGTGGCCTTAGCCATGATCAATGTGGTGGGTGGTTTTCTCGTTACCGACCGCATGCTAAAAATGTTTCGCCGGAAATGAGGGAGAGTTTGATTCAGGTAGCCTATCTGGTGGCGTCAGCGTTGTTTATTATTGCCATCAAGCTCTTGAATTCGCCCCGGACGGCTCGCTTAGGGAATGGGCTGGGGGCATTAGGCATGGTGCTCGGCGCTGTAGCGACGCTGTTTCACCAGGCGATCGGGCGGTATGAGTGGATCGTGCTGGGGGTGGCAGCGGGCGGCGCGCTGGGAACCTGGATGGCCTTGCGCGTCCAGATGACCGCCATGCCGCAGATGGTGGCCCTACTCAATGGCTTCGGCGGCGGCGCCTCCGCTCTCGTAGGCCTCGGCGAAGCCCTCCAAAAACTCCCCCACGGCGACCCCCCCCCAGCCTGGCTCCTGACCGTTGGCCTCAGCATTCTCATCGGGACAGCCACCCTCTCCGGAAGCCTAATCGCCGCCGGTAAGCTCCATGAAGTCCTGACCGGTCGCCCCATCGTCCTACCCGGCCACCACTACCAGACAGCCTTCTGGCTAATAGTGAACGTCGGACTTATGCTCTGGGCCATAATTGCCCCGACGCCTTTACCACTCTGGCTCCTGACAGCCAGCAGCCTCCTCCTGGGCGTATGGATGGTTCTACCCGTCGGCGGGGCCGATATGCCCGTGATCGTGGCGTTTCTAAACTCCCTCTCCGGCTTAGCCGCAGCTGCTACGGGATTTGTCCTGCAAAACTACCTGCTAATCATCGCAGGAACCCTCGTGGGCGCATCGGGCTTCATTCTCACCACTATCATGTCTAAGGCTATGAACCGCTCGCTTTGGAGTGTGCTTTTTGAAGCGGTGGGGGGACAGGTGAGCGCAGCTTCCGCAGAAGGCCGCACGGTCCGACAAACTTCGGCGGAAGATTTAGCCCTGATGCTGAGTTATGCCCAGTCCGTCGTGATCGTGCCCGGCTACGGCATGGCCGTCTCTCAGGCACAACATGCCGTTAAAAAACTCCTGGATGCCCTCCAGAAAAAAGGCGTAGACGTACGTTTCGCTATCCATCCCGTAGCTGGCCGCATGCCCGGCCATATGAATGTCCTCTTAGCCGAAGCAGACGTACCTTATGACCTTATGTGGGAAATGGAACGTATCAATCCCGACTTCCCACAGGTGGATGTAGCACTCGTCATCGGCGCCAACGATGTCGTCAACCCCGCTGCCAAAACCGACCGCTCCAGCCCCCTCTACGGTATGCCCATCCTGGAAGTAGAGAAGGCCCGCACCGTCGTCGTGCTCAAACGTTCCATGAACCCCGGCTTCGCCGGCGTGGAAAACGAGCTCTTCTACAAGCCAAACACCTACATGCTCTTCGGCGATGCTAAAAAATCCCTGGAAGCTATCACCCAGGCGCTCACAGAGAGCTAATAGCCCCGCACCCCTCCGTTCCCGCAAAAATTAGCTTCCTTTGCTTCTCACCTCATGAGACGTAGCGAGCTACCGCTAAATCCAGACGGTTCTATCTACCACCTATCGATGCGGCCGGACCAGGCGGCTTCCCGGTGCCTTCTCGTGGGGGATCCGCAACGGGTGGAGCTGGCAAAACCCTTTTTCTCAAAGATTCTGCATGAGGGCGCGCATCGGGAGTTTCGGTGGCTCACGGGGCTGTATGAGGGGCAGCTTCTCTCGGTGATTGGCACAGGCATCGGCCCTGATAATACCGAGATAGCCCTTTTAGAGCTGGAGGCCCTGCACAATATAGACCTCAGCCGGGGGCTTCCTTTCCCCACTCGGAAAAAGCTCTACCTCCTTCGGATTGGCACAAGCGGGCTTCTGCAGTCGCGAACCCCTGTCGGCACTGTCGTCTTTACGGACTGGGCCATTGGGATTGACCCGCTGCCCTATTTTTACGAGAACTTCACTGACGAGGAGCTTTCCACGGCATTTCAGACGTACTGGGCTCGCCACAAGCCGACCAAGCTCCCCTGGTATGGCGTGCATAGCTCCCCTGCCTTCAAGGCCCTCTCAGAGAAAGTGCGCTGGGAGGGGAATTTCGTTCGGGGAGGCACGTATAGCGCGCCGGGGTTTTATGGGCCGCAGGGCAGATCGCTTGTCGGGAAGGTCCAGCACGCGGATATCCCGGCGCTCATGGCGGGTTTCAGCTACCAGGGGCAGGTTATCCAGAACATTGAGATGGAGGCGGCGGCCCTGCTGGGCCTTGCCCGCAGTCTCGGGCATGAGGCGGCGGCTATGTGCTTAGGGATCGCGCAGCGGGAAGAAGGGGCTTTTGCCTACACCAATGGCGGCCCTTCCATCCAGGAGCTTATGAGACGCCTTTTGCATTTAGGGCTGGAGTGGCTGTGTCGTGTAAAGTAGCCCAGAGCCTATCGGCCTTCGCTTTGAGGTGAGCAAAGGCTTCAAACGTAAGCTGCTGCCGGGCATCGGATTTCGCTGCCGGCGGGTCGGGGTGCACTTCTACGATGAGGCCTTCGGCGCCGGCCCCGATCGCCGCCAGCGATAGGGCTTCCACGTAGGCCGCTTCGCCCGCCGCATGGGATGGGTCCGCAATCACAGGCAGCCCCACCTCCGACCGTAAAACGGCTATTCCCCCCACATCCAGCGTATACCTCAGCCGCCGCTCATACGTCCGTATCCCCCGCTCGCACAATATCACCACCGGCGCCCCATACAAGAGTAAGTACTCTGCGGCAAACAAAAACTCCGTCAGCGTGGCTTGCGGATTGCGCTTAAGGAGGACAGGCTTATGCATAGCGCCCGCCGCCTTGAGCAGCTCGTAGTGGTCCATGTTGCGCGCCCCAATCT
>JAPYWM010000051.1 GCA_028276345.1 Sphingobacterium sp. | reverse complement strand
TGCGGACGGGCACGTCCACCGCTGGCCCGGATAACGGCCAATGCGCTGGTTGGTGCCCCACTGGCATCATACCAAGTGTTTCCCTGGCGATAGCCAATGATGCGGGTAGGATTAAGGGCATTGTCCACATAGGCCACCCAGTCGCCACCCACGCCTTGCGGCAAAGTAATTCCCAGTAGACGCGCCGTTTCTTCTGCCCGATAAAATGGCCGCACGATATAGGGGTCTTTGAGCACAGGGAGGTTCGCATCAAAGCGGTCAACCCGCAGCCCTAAGTTGAAAAACAGCTTATCAAACTCAAACTTATCCTGAGCATAGAGAGCGATGTAGGTTGGCGCAAAGGCATTTTGAGGACGATTTTCCCTATCTTCAAAGAATTTTTCTGGAGCGACGCGACGTTGGCGCTTACCCCAGGGCGTATACCCCTGATAGACCACTGCGGGGTTACCGGCTGCATACAGGTCATTGATATCAAACATGTCCAAAGAGAAGAAGCTTGGATCCATCGCATCGGGGCTGATAAAGTCTAAGCCATCCACAGGTAGGCCCAGCTTTTCCCGCATCTTCTTATCAAAGTAGCTTTGCTGGTCAGCCTGGTAGAGGGGAAGGTAGCGAATCGTATCTCCTGAAACGATAGGATTATTTCTGTCAAGCTCGGAGAGATGACGGTTGGCATAGAGGCGCATGAGGTTCCACAGCCCCCCACTTCCTGTCAAGATAACCTGATAAAAGCGGCTATAGCGCTGGTCAAACTCAAAGCCGATTTTAATGTTGTGGCGTCCCAGCTCCATGGCGGCCTGGCCGGTGAGCCGGAACATGTCAGTGTTATCAAAAGAGGGCGCACCCGTGGCAATGTACCCCTGGCCTAAGTAAAGGTTATAAACCAACGACTGCGCGCCAAGCAGGCCATTCACATGCCCCCCTAACTGCAAAAGGTCGACATAGTTCCGTATCCGGCCACTGGGCTCCACCTGAAGCGTAACAGGATTGAAAAGAGAACGGGGGTTTTGTGCCAGAAAGTTGTAAATGTAGCGGTCATAGTTAGCCAGGATGGGATGGCTACTAATGGATGGGTCAAAGAGGTATTCATTTTCCACATACCCCTGGGTCTCATAGGCGGGGAAATTACCGCCTACAAGCGTAGGCACCAGGAGCTCCGCATAACGGGTTTCAAACCGGGCAATATGGCCATAGCGAAACCAATTCAGGCCAAACTCAGGATCAATCGTTTTTCCATCAAAGCGGGTATAGTCAAACTGAATAGTATAGAAAAAGCTGCGTAACAAACCATTCGTGTCTCCCAGGAATGTTTGCTGAAGGCGGACGAAGCCACGCCAGGTGTTGGCATGACGTTCGGCCACCCGATCCCAGGCTAAGAGGGAGCGATTCACACCCCAGAGCTGCCGGCGACTCAGCTCTCCGCTGAAGCCAATTTTCAGGAATGCATTCTCAGCCAGACGGATATCTATGCGGTTATTGAAGCGGAACTGCCGAAGGCGATTGCCCTGCTTGTAAGAGAAACTCTCAATTTGGTCTGGACGGAGGAAGTTTGCTCTATTGACGAAGAAAACCCTGCCTGAACCAAAGGGCTGGAGAGGTGTTTCCTGAAGATCTTGCAAAACTTCAGGCTTGACTCGGTAGACGGTACCCTTATAAGGGGGGTCATAGTCTCGTTCGGTCTGATATTCGGTGGCGATGTTGTAGCCTATAACAGTTGTCTTACTCCCATCATCGGCTGAGCGATTCCAGATAGGGCCGGAGATATTGAAGGCGAAGAGGTTATACTTGTAGGGATCCGTGAGCTGGCTGGACTGAATCTCACCGCCGAAAACGGTCTGCGACGAAGGCGCCCCCGTCGTGATCTGAATAACACCCCCCATGAGGTCCCCAAACTCCGCCGGAATCCCACCCGTATACACAGAGAGCTGGGAAATAGCTCGCTGCGGCATCGCAAAGCTCCCTATCACCCGAACCCCGTCCACGAAGTATTGCGTCGCATCTCCCCGGGCACCACGCACACTAATGCCAGTACCAAACTTATCATCCGCCTGATACACCCCCGCCGTCGTAGCTAAAAAGGCATTTATGTTACGAGTCCCCATCTTCTGGATATCTTCCAGTGCTAAAGTTTTCCCCGTGACGGTTTCATCTTTTTCAAAAAGTGGGACTTTGTAATCTACGATCTCGACGGTTTTCAGCTCGGTGCTGGATTCCATATTGATGTCTAAGACGACGGTGCGATTAGCGGTGATGACCACGCCGGTGATGGTGAGGGTTTTGCCGGCATAGCTCACCTGAACGTCGTAGGTCCCAGGCGAGAGCGGCGCAATACTGTATTCACCTTTTTCATTCGTATACGCCCCTCCCTTGACGATGCCATTTTGGAGAGCCTTAACGGTGGCATAGTCCAGCGGCTCACGAGTGACTTTGTCACGAACGACGCCTCGGAGCTTACCGGCGTCCTGCTGCGCCCACAAAAGGGCCAGCACCCCTAAGACAGCGATTAGTGTGCGCATATACTTCCACCTTTATCACTGGCAAATATACGGCAAATCCGAGATTTACAAGGGCATCAGGCAATGCCCGTATCTTTGCCCGCATGGAGAAACGCCTCATCATTATTGGGGGAGGACCGGGGGGGTATGTCGCCGCCATTCGGGCAGCCCAGCTGGGTTTTCAGGTGCAAGTCATCGAACGGGAAAACATGGGCGGTATCTGCCTCAACTGGGGCTGCATTCCTACCAAAGCCCTTCTCAAATCCGCCGAGACCCTGGAATACTTCCAGAAAGCCAATGAATATGGCATAGAAGTTTCTTCCTTCCAGGCTAACTTCCCCGCTATCATCAAACGCTCTCGCGGCGTTGCTGAAAAAATGAGCCGCGGCGTGGACTTCCTCATGCGTAAGAATAAAATTGAGGTTATCAAGGGCACGGCTCGCCTTCTCCCCGATAAGAAAGTGGAGGTTACCCTGCCCGACGGAAAAACCCAAGTCCTCAGCGCGCCGCATGTGATTATTGCCACAGGGGGGCGTGCGGCAGAACTGCCCCACATCAAGATAGACGGGACACATGTGATTGGTTATCGGGAAGCCATGACCCTCCCCGAAAAACCCCAGAAACTCCTGGTGATCGGCGCAGGCGCCATTGGCGTGGAGTTCAGCTACTTTTATGCCACGCTCGGCACCCAGGTGACCCTCGTAGAAGCCCTACCCCATATCCTTCCCCGTGAAGATGAGGAGGTAGGCAAAGAGCTGGAAAAAATCTTCCGCAAGAAAGGGATAGAGATTTACACCAGCACGCAGGTTACTGCGCTGGAAAAAACCAAAAAGGGCATCAAGGCCACCCTCCAAACGCCCAAAGAACAAAAACAGGTAGAAGCCGACCTGGCCCTCTTAGCTGTCGGTATTGCGCCAAATACCGAAAACCTGGGCTTAGAGGCGCTAAATGTCCAGACAGAAAAGGGACGGATTGTAGTGGATGCGTTTTACCGGACGAATGTACCGGGGATTTATGCGATTGGGGATGTTCTGCCGACGCCGGCCTTAGCGCATGTAGCTTCCATGGAGGGGATTATTTGTGTCGAAAAGATCGCGGGTTTGGATGTGCATCCACTGGATTATTCTACGATTCCCAGCTGCACTTATTGTCAGCCGGAGGTCGCCTCCATGGGTCTAACCGAAAAAGCCGCCCGGGAAAAGGGGTACGAGCTCAAAGTGGGGAAGTTTCCCTATACAGCGTCGGGGAAGGCCTCGGCTATGGGGCGGGGTGAGGGTTTTGTCAAGCTGATTTTTGATGCGAAGTACGGGGAGCTGCTGGGGGCACATATTATAGGTCCGGCTGCGACGGAAATGATTGGGGAGCTGATCGTAGCGCGGCGGCTGGAGATCACCGGTCATGAGCTGGCCAAAACGATCCATCCGCATCCAACCCTTTCCGAGGCCATTATGGAGGCGGCTGCGGCCGCTTATGGGGAGGTGATCCACCTGTAACCCCTGAGGACTGGGGGGGCCTTAGGCTTCTACCCATAGCGCGCCTGTTGAAAAAGCCAATGGCGCGCTGTTGTATTTTATGCACTAATCATCACCCTGAGGATAGGCAGAGCTGATGAAGACACGCCTTCAGGAAGCCTCCTGGGTATCTTCATTTTTCAGAAGGTAGGGACCGACCACTTCCCAGACCAGCGCACGGGTGTCCGGCAGGTCAGCAAAGTACTTCTCCGCTTTGGACTCGATGATAGCGAGGCGGCGGCGGTCCTTCACAAGGGCTCGGACGGCATTCGAGAAGGCCGAGGGATATTTACAACTTTCGGCAACCCCCAGCCGAATAAGCTCATGCGCTTCTGGAAAGCGATCGTATTTCGGGCCAAAAAATATCGGTTTCCCATATACGGCTGGCTCCAAAATATTATGAATGCCTGCACCAAAACCGCCCCCTACCCATACCACATGGGCATACGCATACAAATGCGCCAGAAGCCCTATGGTATCAATAACCAGGGTGTTAGTCCGCTCAGGCCACTCGGACTGACTATAAAACGTAATAGATACAGGCCACACCTGCTGAATCTGCTCCAGCATACGGGGACGTACTTCGTGGGGAACGAGTATCCAGCGAATATCCAGACCACGCAGGTTCGCATAGGCTCGGGCCAGAAAACGCACATCTTCTATCCAGACGCTGCCCGCCACAATACAAAACCGTGTGCCCACCCATTCCTGGATGCCCGAGATGGGAATCCACTGCTCCCGGATTTGCTTCACGCGCAGGGAACGGCTGTCCCCTGCCAGGGTAACCGCCGAAAAACCCTCCCGCTGGAGAAAATTGAGGTCCTCGCCCGTCTGGACGAAAATGTGCGTGAAGTATCTGAGAAGCCCCTTTTGCCAGCTCCAGCGCAGCCCCTGGTAGGGACGCACATGTGCTGACAAAAGGAAAGTAGGAATACGTCGCTCCCGCAGGAGGTGGAGAAGATTCGGCCAGAGGTCGTACCGGACAAAAAACACCGCCTTCGGCCTTAGCGTGGTCAGCCACTGCTTCATCACCCAGGGCAAATCCACCGGCAGAGGTCCCATCCAGTCCGCCACCGCATAGCTCTGGCGATACCGCTCCCAGCCTGACGGCGAGAAAAAGGTTACCACGATGTAGGGGTAAGGGCGCAGCTGCCGGGCGATATATTCCAGAATAGGCCGGCCTTGCTCAAACTCCCCTGCCGAGGCACAATGCATCCAGAGTACCACGCTATCACGGGGGGGATCGGGCCAGCGCACACGGCGAGCCCTCCACCATCGGCGATACTTATCCGAAAAAAGAACTATGACCGGCGACAAAACTATCAAGATCATCCAAAAAAGCGTGTATAAAACCCGAAAAAATGTCATTCTTCTAAGGGGGCTTTTTCGTAAAGGGGTATCATCCAGCCCGCGCGCACGCTTACCCAGCTATCTAAGCGCCTACGCACATCCCGCTGCCCCGTGTCGTAAGCCCACCCCCGCAAACTCCGCGTGAAAAACTGCCCCGCCTCTATCGCTATAAAAAAGTTCAGCAGCAAACGATTGCTGAAATAGCGATAGCCGATGCTCTCCGTAAAACCCCATCCGCCTGTTAGGCGATCTACGCCTTTGAGATAGTCACCTTCGAGGATGGGTGCCCGGTCGCTACGCGCCTTATCTATACTTATGCGGTGGCGCAGGTATCCGCCCCCCACCTCTACGAAAAGCCCGCAATTCGGATTGTGACCGGGTATGCGCAAAATCGGGAGAATCTTCCCCCCTCTAAGCTGAGCCGACCAGCCCGCCGCCCGAATCGTCGGCGCAAATACTTTCCCATTCTCATCAAACATCCCCACATAACCCGACTGCTGCAGCGAGGCGGAGAGGTAGTTCTGCAAAAGCCCCGCCTCCCGAACTTTATCCCCTACCAGCCCCCCTCCAGCTAAGACGACGTAAAAGTGGCTTTTGAACTTATAGCCCACCTCGGCTTGGATGTGGTTCAGGTAGCCAAACCGCTGCGAAAGGTCTTGCATGGGAAAAATTCCCCCATACACCACGGCAGGCATAAAAAAGGCTATGGCGGAGTCCCGGATACTCTGCTGTGCACAAAGGAAAGCCAGAAAAAACGGGAGGGCCTGCCGCATATAGGTTTAGTGTACCTTTGCTGCAAAGCTACGCACGACTATGCAAATCGGTGTGATGGGTGTAGGATATGTGGGGTTAGTCACGGCTGCTGGCCTGGCCGAAACAGGCAATTTCGTTATCGGTTATGACATTGACCAGGCAAAGATCGACCGCCTGCGCCGGGGCGAGCTCCCCATTTATGAGCCGGGGCTGGACCGGCTTGTAGAGCGGGGCCAGAGCCAGAACCTCCTTCATTTCACAGAGCGCTTGGAGGAGCTGGTAGCGCAGGCCGAGCTGATATTTTTAGCGCTGCCGACCCCCTCTGGCCCGGATGGTCACGCCAACCTCTCCTACCTCTGGCAAGCCGCCGAAACCCTCGCCGCGCGCATCCAGACCCCCAAGATCCTTATCACCAAAAGCACCGTCCCCGTAGGCACCGCTCGGAAGCTTCAGGCCTTCTTCGATGCCCGCTTGCCAGGCTTAGTGCAGGTCGCTTCTAATCCAGAGTTTCTCCGGGAAGGCTATGCGGTGGAGGACTTTCTCAAGCCTGACCGGGTCGTCATCGGCACGCCAGACCCCACCGTCGCCGAAAAGCTCCACCAGCTCTACCTCCCTTACACCCGCCAGGGTAATCCCATCTACATCATGGACTGGGAAAGTGCCGAGCTTACCAAATACGCCTCCAACGCTTTCTTAGCCTTGCGGGTGAGCTTCATGAACGAAATCGCTCGCCTCGCCGAAAAAGTCGGTGCTAACATCGACATGATTCGTCTCGGCATGGGTGCCGACAGCCGCATCGGCCGGCGCTATCTCTTTGCGGGGATTGGCTTCGGAGGGTCCTGCTTTCCGAAGGATACCCGCGCCCTCGCCGCTACCGCCCGCGAATATGGCCTCCAGCTCTCCCTCGTAGAAGCCACCATCACCGTCAATGAAACCCAGCGGGCCCACTTCTTCGAAAAAGTGGAGTCCTACTACCGCGGGCAGCTCAGCGGACGCACCTTTGCCGTGTGGGGCATAGCCTTCAAAGCGGATACCGACGACATTCGCGAAGCCCCTGCCATAGAAGTCATCCAGAGGCTCCTCGCAGCCGGCGCCCATCTGCGGGTGTTTGACCCAGCGGCCCTGCCTAACCTCCAAAAAGAACACCCCAACTGGCCCCTCTATTACGCCAAAAACCCCTATGATGCCCTCGAAGGTGCCGATGCCCTGCTACTCTTTACCGAGTGGGGCGAATTTCGTCAGCCAAACTGGCAAAAGATGAAAGACCTCCTCCGTCATCCGGTCATCTTTGATGGGCGAAATCTATATGACCCTGCCCTTCTAAGGCAGGAAGGCTTTGACTATCTCTCCATCGGGCGCGCGCCAGTATATGCGTATTCCAGTACCTTGGCCCGCTCCTGAGCGGGGTATAGCCTATCCCACTGAGGCCCGATATATTTTTCTCCAATCCGGGCCTACGCTGGATGAAGTAGAAAAAGTTGGCCTGGTGATCGTAGATTGTTTCACGCCGGAGGGGCTTTTTACGGCGGAATGGGAAGCGAACTTGTGGGAGCTCCGCAAACGTTATCCGGGCATACAGGTGATTTTGCAGGCGACGGCCTTACCGCCGGCGTTGATTTTCCCCGATAAGTGGGGAGAGCTGGCCTATCTGGTATATGGCCCCACGTGGGAAAGGCTACATAGCCTACCGCTCCCACCCCCCGACCCTAAAGCGCCCTATCAGCCTGCTGGAGAATGGCACCTCATCAGTCCAGCCTACGAACCGCCTCGCCAGGCCTATACCCAGCTCAATGCCTTTCTCCAAGCGCTTCAAGCCTGGCGCCGAACCCTGCCTGCTTACAACCCCCAAAAAAGCAGCCTCTTCTACACGATGGCCGAACGGCTCTATACGCACTTTTCTCCATCAGAACTAAACGCCTATGTGGCTTCTCTACGGAGCTAATGGCACGACCGGGCGAATCTTGCTTCGTCAGTGGACAGAAGAAGGGAAAAGGCGGGACATACCGCCCCCCATCCTGGCGGGCCGCCAGGCCGAGGTGCTCTCTGCTCTGGGCGAGAGTTACAACCTCCCCACCCGGGCCTTTACGCTGAAAGACCTTGAGAAGCAGGACTTCCAGGGCATCCGGCTCGTTGTGAACTTCGCCGGGCCTTACGAGGATACGCAGGAGCCTTGGCTAAACTTGTGCCTCGAGCGGGGCATAGACTACGTGGATATTAGCGGCGAGTGGCGTAGCATAG
>JAPYWM010000050.1 GCA_028276345.1 Sphingobacterium sp. | reverse complement strand
CATGCGTGAAAAAGAGACCATACCGCCCTATCCGCACCTCAATGCCTTTTTCGGGAAACTGCTTGATGACACCCGAGCCTTTTGGCACCTGGCCCGAAATAATCTCTACAGCCTCCTCCACAGACAGGCTAAATGGACTAAAAGCCGGCGGAATCTTGTAGTTTTTGCCGTTGTATTTGAGGTAGTAGCCGTAAGGGCCGTGATGCACCTCGATCGGCAGGCCCTCATGTGTGCCGATCGTGCGAGGAAAACTGAGAAGGGTCAAGGCCTCCTCCAGCGAGAGGGTCTCCAAGCGCTTATCAGGGGGGAGGTTGGCCCGGCGCTTCTGGGGGTCACTGTCCTCTCCCAGCTGGAGATAAGGGCCGTAGCGGCCATAGCGGCCATATACAGGCTTTTGGGAGACGGGGTCGTAGCCTAAAAGACGCTGCTTGAGGTCAGGGTCAGTCGGAGGCTTTTCTACTTTCGGCGCAAATTGCTCGTAAAAATTCCGAATGACGTCCTGCCAATCCACCTCATTGGAAGCGGTTCGATCAAGCTGCTCTTCCATTTCCCGGGTAAAGTCATAATCCACGATCTCCGGAAAGTGCTTGACGAGGAAGCGTGTCACGAGGAAGCCGAGGTCGGTGGGGACGAGTTTGTTTTTTTCCTCCCGCGGCGGGGGGGTAATAGTAGTTTCTTCGAGTTTCCCAGAAGCAGAAAGGTGGATTTCCCGGTAGGCAGGGAGAGGGGTAGAAACATTTTCGCGGCGGATATAGTCACGCCTGAAGAGGGTTTCAATAGTGGGTACATAGGTGGAGGGTCGGCCGATGCCGCGCTCTTCCAGCTCTTTGACGAGGGTGCCTTCGGTGAAGCGGCTGGGGGGGGGATTCCACTTTTCGCGCACAATCAGCTCTTTCCAGGGGTAGAGCTGGTCCTTAGCTAAGGCGGGGAAAGGCGTTTCGTCGGTGTCTTCGCGGGGGGTCTGATACAGGCGCCGAAAGCCATCAAAGACGAGCCGTGCCCCTTCGGCTGAGAAGACAAAGAGCGGCGTAGTGGGCGGTTCCGGCTCTAAGAGGATGCGAGTTTTTTCGTAGCGGGCGGGTTTCATCTGGCTGGCGAGCGTGCGGCTCCAGATGAGCTGGTAAAGGCGCTTTTCATCGGGGGTGTCACCGATTTCGGACTGCGTGGGGTCTGTCGGGCGAATCGCCTCATGGGCTTCCTGCGCAAAGGCTTGTTTTTTCCGGCTGTGGTCCCTCGGCTGCAGGTAGCTCTCCCCAAAAGTCTGACGAATTACCTCGTGAATGACTTTGAGGGCTTCAGGTGCCAGGTGCGTGGAATCCGTTCGCATGTAGGTAATGTGGCCTTTCTCATAGAGCGCTTGTGCGGTGGCCATCGTTCGGCGAATAGAAAAGCCCAGTTTTCGCTGAGCCTCCTGCTGGAGGGTAGAGGTGGTGAAAGGCGCTGGGGGATGTTCCAGGCTCTCCTTCTGCTGGATGTCGGTAATGCGTAGCTGACGGCCTACCAGGGTCGGGAGGGCGGCCCGGGCCTCTGCAAGCTGGGTAAAGGTGGGTTTGACGAGTTTGGCCCAGAAAGGCTGGGCAGCCTCTACGAGGATACGCCCCTCTATGGAGAGCGTGGGCTGGTGGTTGTGAATGGCCTCTTCCCGCTCTACGACCAAGCGAAGAGCGGCCGACTGGACGCGCCCCGCTGACAGCGCCGAGGGCTTCCGGGCCTTGTTAGAAGAACTGCCCTTAGCCTGGGGAAAGGCCCGCCACAAAAGGGGAGAGAGCTTATACCCCACCAGCCGGTCTAAAATCCGCCGAGCCTGCTGCGCATTGACTAAACTCATGCTGATGGCACGGGGCTTCTTGAGCGCATTTTGCAAAGCCCGCTCCGTGATCTCGTGAAAAGTAATCCGAATCGGCTTAGCGGGGTCAAGCCCCAAAGCCTGACAAAGATGCCACGCAATCGCCTCCCCCTCCCGGTCCTCGTCCGTAGCCAACCAGACCGCCTCCGCCTTAGAAACAGCCGATTTGAGGTTGTCTATGATGGTTTTTTTCTGAGGCAAAAGGGTATATACGGGTATGAACTGCTTGTCCGGCGTGATTTCTACGGCTAGGCCTTTTTCAGGTAGGTCGCGCACATGCCCCTGCGAGGCCAGCACCTCATACTTGCCTTTGAGAAGGCGTCTGATTGTCTGCGCTTTGGTAGGGGACTCTACGATTAGAAGAGGCTTTGCCATAGCGCAAAGTAAAACCGTTTTTAGCCGTACCTTTGCGCGGTGAAGCCCACCCTCTGGCTCATCGAGGACGACCCCGTCTGGGCCGAGCTCGTCCAAGCTCGCCTCGGAAATAAATACGCGATTCGGCACTTTCCCTCCGCTGACGAAGCCATCAGGGCTATCCAGGCAGAAAAGCTCCCCAAAATCATCCTTTTAGACTACCACCTGGGTGCGCAGCAGACAGGCCTCACCGTCCTTAAAGCTCTGCATAAGTCCGAAAGCCCCGATAAGCCCCCTTACGTCATCATGCTCTCTGCCCAAGAAGACGTCCAGACGGCAGCAGACACCTTCACCTATGGGGCGTACGACTACGTGGTAAAGGGCGACCGGGTGTGGGACAGACTCAAAATAGCCCTCCGCAATATCGAGCAAGCTGAGAAACTTGCCAGCGAAGTTTTTGAGCTTCGGATTCGGCTGCGTCGCGCCCAAATTCTGGTGGGGAGTATTGTGGCCTTAGCGATGATTATCTCGTTGGCGGTTTATGTTCAGTTGTGTCCGGAGCAGCGCTTATGGAAGTGGGATCCCTTAGGAGTAGGCCAAAAGCCACCCTGTGCCTCCTCCTCGCTGGCCCCCTGATTTGGGCCCAATCTCCCTCCCTGCCGCTTCCTTACCAGCCCGCCTATCGTCATACCGCCTTAGAAGCGCTCCACGCCTTCTACAATGTGGCGTTTCACCGGGGATTTGCGCTTCTGGATTCCTTAGAGCGGCGGTTTGGACCGTATGCCGGTACGGCCTATCTACGGGCCTTAGGCTACTCCTGGCAGATAGAGTTAGACCCCGCCACCACGTGGTTTGATACCCCCTGGGAAAAGGCTATCGCCCGCACAGACTCCCTTCTTCGCTGCTGCAGCCCTGAGCCCCTGGAGACGTACTTCATTGGCTTTGCAAATCGGGCCCTCTATGTACGGCGACTCTACATCCGGGGCCACCTCCTGCGCTCAGTCTGGGAAGCCCGCAGCCTCATTAGCCTCCTCAGTGGTATCCGTCAGTATGCCCCCACCTATCCCGAAATGCAGTTTGAACTCGGCCTCTACGAGTATTACATCGCCTACTTTTCCGCCAACTACCCCATCATGCGGCCGATTCTGAGCGTGTTTCCCCCCGGAAACAAAGAACGGGGCCTATCTCGCCTTAGCCAGTGCGCCCGGGATAGCCTGAACTACACCCAGACCGAAGCTGCCTACTTCCTGGGCTACATTTACCTCTACCAGGAAAAGAAACCCGATAGCGCGCTCTACTGGCTCGCCTATCTCGTGCAGCGCTACCCGCAAAATAGCCTCTTTCGCCGCATGAAGGCAGAAGCCCTCTGCGAAAAAGGACGATACGCCGAAGCTCGGAGTACCATCGCCAGCTGGTTAGACGCCTACGAGAAAAACTGCTTCCGGCCCCCATGCTATCTTTTCTTCTCTCCGTATCCCACAGCCGAAGCGGTACAGGCTTATGGGCTGATGGGCTTGTGCTATCGGGAAGAGGGAAACTATGAGGCAGCTGGGAAAGCGTTTGAGCGGATGGATAGTTTGCTGAAGAGTTTGCGACTTTTTCCGGCGCCGACGTGGGGAAGGTTGCAGCGTGAGGTGGCGATTTACTATAAGCGTATTGGGCGATCTGATTTGGCGCAGGAGCGACTGCGGCAGATTGCGGCTCGAGACGACGTGCCAGGGTATTTGAAAAAGCCTTTGCCGTAAGATGAGATAGGGTTGGGTGCGCCGCCTGCGGCGGCGCACCTGAGCTTCGCGGCGGCCAGCCCTTATGGGCTGGCCGCCGCCCAACCGCCAGAATCATCCTCCTTGCATTATACAGACCTTCGACGCAAACTACCATCAGCCTAACTAAACAGGAAAAAAACAGCTCCGTACAACGCTATAAAGCATATCAGCGGCTTCGAGTATTGTACGACCCTCAGTGCTCTCGATGGTATCGCCCTTAGGGCCCCTGCCACCGAAAAGCATGATTTAGCTCATCCCACCATCTGCTCCAGTCTCTCCTGAAGCGCCCGGAAATACCCCGCTGCCTCTACCATGCGCACCCCATACCACGCGAAGTAGTCCCCCCGAACCACCTCCACATAAGCACGCGGCCAGAGCGCCTGCACCTCCGGAATATGCGCCGCTTTATACGGGTAAGGTTCGCTACACAAAAGCACCACCGCTGGGTCTAAGGCTGACGGCTCTTCTATGGTAGGGTAGCGACCCGGCAGCTTGGCAGCGACGTTTGCCCAACCGAGGCGGCGCATGAGCGCACCAATAAAGGTCGGCTCTCCAGCAGCCATGTAGGGTTTGCGCCAAATGAGGTAAAGAACCTGTAGGGCGCCTTTGGAGCGGGGTACCTGCGCCCATGCCGCTTCTATCGCTTGCACAAGCTGCCCAGCCTCAGCCATCTTACCTGTAATAGTACCCATGCGGTGAATAGTTTCCAGTGCCTCCTCGTAGCTTTCGTTTTTGGTTACATAGACAGGAGCGATGGCACAAAGTTTTTCTACATCTTCCCGGGTGTTTTCTTCTTTTTCGGCGATGATGAGGTCGGGGCTGAGGGCGGCGACAGCATCTATGTCTACTTTTTTAGTGCCTCCGACGACGGGGATGGTAGCTACTTTATCGGCAGGGTGGATGCAGTAACGGGTTCGACCTACGATGCGCCCTTCCAGCCCAAGGGCTAAGAGCGTTTCAGTCTGGGAAGGGCAGAGGGAGACAATACGGGTGGGGTTATCGGGAATGGTGACTGGTCGGCCCAGACTGTCGTTTAGCTGCATCTTCTTCGTAGAGGCGGATGATCTCTTGCACGAGGGGGTGGCGAAGGATGTCATTCTCATCCAGGCGTACGACGGCGATGTCGGGCACGCGTTCGAGCAGGGTTACGGCGTGTAGGAGGCCAGAGGTCTCTGGGCGGGGGAGGTCTATCTGGGTAAGGTCGCCCGTGATGACGACTTTGGAGTTGTGGCCAAAGCGGGTGAGAAACATTTTCATTTGTAAGCGGGTGGCATTTTGGGCCTCGTCCAGGATGATGAAGGCGTCGTTGAGGGTTCGGCCCCGCATGTAGGCGAGGGGGGCGATTTCAATGATGTTTTGGGCGAGGTACTGCTCTAACTTCTCGTTGGAGAGCATTTCCTCTAAGGAGTCGTAGAGGGGTCTGAGGTAGGGGGCGATTTTTTCTTTGAGGTCGCCAGGGAGGAAGCCGAGGCTTTCGCCGGCTTCAACGGCGGGACGGGTCAGGATGATTTTTCGGATAGTACGTTCTTTGAGGGCCTTGACGGCGAAGGCGACCGCTGTGTAAGTTTTACCGGTGCCGGCAGGGCCAATAGCGAAGGTGATGGGATATTTAGCAATCGCTTCGGCCAAGCGACGCTGGCCCTCTGTTTTGGCGACGATGACATTGCCGCTTACTGTGCGCAGGATGGGCATGAAAGCGGGGGGAGAGCCAGAAGAAACCGGATTCTCTTCGGCGGTAGGTGGCGTGTAACGGTGTTGGGCGATGATTTCAGCTACCCGTCGAGTGGGAAGAGCCCCCTTCTGCTGGACTTCAGCAATCAGGCTTTGAATGAGCCGCCGTACCGCCTGAAGGGCTACCGGATCACCATACGCCTTGATGCTGCTACCTCGAGCGACCAGCTTGACCTGAGGGTAGGCTTCTTTTAGACGTGCTAAGTTTTCGTTGCCAATGCCGTAAAAGGCCTGCAAGTCAATGTTTTCCAGGATGATCTCCTGCATCTCGGTTGTTTCGGCCATCTGTCAGCAAATATAGGGTTTTGCGGCTACTTTTCACGGAAGAGAAGAAGATGGAAGAGCTCTGTAAGTGGGACCCGGCTGGGATGTGGGAGTTTTTGAGCGAGGGTAGCAGCCTGGGTATAGAGGGCTTGTAGGGTGCTCTCGGCATGCTGGAAGGCGCCCATTTCAGAAAGGAGGGCTCGGGCTTCTGCAAAGGAGCCGGAGAGGAGGCGTTTTCGTTCGCGGGTGCTGGCGCGGGGGATGGCCCAAAGGAGGGGTAGAGTAAAGCGCTTTTGCTGGCGGTCGGCATCGGTGGGTTTGCCAGCGGTCTTAGCATCTGTCCAGTCCAAGAGGTCATCCCGAATTTGAAAACCCCGGCCAATCAGGAGGCCGATTTCGCCGGCAAGGGCTATGACTTCTGGTAGGGCCTCTGCGCTATAAGCGCCCATCTTCGCCGTGGCTTGAAAGAGCGCAGCGGTCTTTTTGTCAATCACCTCGTAGTAGGCTTCGGGGGTGAGGCTGGCTTCCCGCATGCGCTTCAGCTGAAGGAGTTCGCCTTCGGCCAGGGCTTCGACCGCTTCGGAGGTATAGGTAAGGAGCTGGGGCTGCTGGTGGCGCAGGGCTATTAGCAGCCCCCGGGCCAAAAGCCAGTCACCCCACAACACAGCTATACGATTCCCCCATAGCGCCCGAAAAGAGAAAAACCCCCGGCGATAATCCGCATCATCCACCACATCGTCATGCGCTAAGGTGGCGTTATGCAGGATTTCCACCATGGTGGCACCGACGAAGGTGGCCTCTGTCACCTCCCCACAGGCTTTGGCAAAGTAGAGCAGGGTAAGAGGACGTATTTGCTTACCTTTCTGGTGAAAGAGAAACCGGATGAGCTGTTTTAGGAGCCAGTTTTGGCGGTATACATCGCGGTAGAGGGTCTCCTGGTAGAATTTTTCATAGGCAGGCCACTCGGGTAGTGCCTGACGAAGGGCACGCAAAGAAGGCCGAGTGGCGGTGAGGGTGAGGGTCATACACTACCTTTCAGAAACAAATTATTGAGCACGCGGAAGAAAAGCAGTAGCCATAGGCCGACTCCCATGAGAAGGAGGACGAGGAGGTTGTAGTAAGGGGTGTAGAGGAGGGTTTGGCCGAGGGGCTTTTGGGGGACGCCGAGCGGGGTGTAGTAGGGGTCCGGGTTCGTGATAAAGATGGGTTCGTAAAGGCGGATAGGACGGTCACGTACCCAAAGGATTTTGGTGGTGGTATGGGTAGCGAGGAGGAGGTCTTCCAGGGCGGCGTTATGGTATTTTTGGCGAAGGGCTTCGGGGAGCTGGTTTTCTACGGCGAGGAGTTTGGTTTGGAGGCGCTGGAGGCGGGCACGGAGTTTTGTGGAGAGGGTGGTGTAGGAGGTATCGCCAGTTTGCTGGAGGAGGCTAAGGTCTTGACGGCTTTCTAAGGCAGGGATGAGGTAGAGGAGCTGGTAGCGGAGGTCGGAGATTTCACGCCGGATGGGATAGAGGGCCTGTACATAGGGGCTGTGGGTGTAATGGAGGACGAGGGCGCTTTCGTAGGCCCAGCGTGAAACAGAAATGTCCGCCAGGAGGGGAATGGGGCGTTTGCCACGCAGGACGGGGTTGAACTTCTCATAGGGGATGACGGCGCCGCTAAGCACGAGCTGAGGGATCAGCAGGATAGGGATCAGGATGTAGATGGGGACGGGCTGTGTGAAGGTATCAGAGAGGTTGAGGGAGATGAGGTTGCTCAGCAGGGCTACCACAAAGAGGAGCAGCCAAGTGGCTCCCCAAGCGTTCGGAATCTGGAGGAGCCAGGAGACGGTGCCCCAGTAGAGGGTAGTTTGGGCAGCGGAGAAGATAGCGGCCCAGAGGAGCTTGGCATGCATATAGCTGCCCCAGCTGAGGTGGAGGGTGTGTTCTCGCAGGCGGATTTTGCGGTCTTTCAGGATTTCTTCGGCGGGGGTAAGCAGCCCTAAGAAAAGCATAGCGAGGATATTGACGAAAAGGGCGGAGGGGAGGTTGTCATTGTCGTAGAGGGTGTAAGGGGCCTCTGAGGGATGATAGCGCAAAATGAAGCCCACGATTAGGCCTAAGAGCGGGGCGGCGAGGGTGAGTGCGAGGGTGGAGAGGCCTTGGCGGATTTTTCGCAGGCCTTCCCGGCGGAGGAAAACGCCAAACTGTGCGAGGGGATGGATGGGCGGGCGCGGCTGCGGGCGATAAAGCTCTATCTGAGTTTTTGGTGAGACGAAGCGCTGCCAGAAAAGTTGATACCATCTTTCTGGGGGCGTACGGCGTTTTTCCGTAGGCTGGCCCTTTTCGTCCAGGAGGCGCTGCTGGATGATGTCAAAGAGGGATTCGGGTTCTACACGGCGGCAAGAAGGGCATTCTACAC
>JAPYWM010000049.1 GCA_028276345.1 Sphingobacterium sp. | reverse complement strand
GATGAAGGGGTGGCTGGTGACAATGTGGGGCTTCTTTTGCGGGGGATCGATAAAGATCAAGTTCGTCGGGGGATGGTTGTTTGTGCGCCGAATAGCATAACGCCGCACAAGCACTTCAAGGCCGAGGTTTATATCCTCACCAAAGAAGAAGGCGGCCGCCACACGCCGTTTACGAATAACTATCGGCCGCAGTTTTTCTTCCGTACTGCGGATGTGACGGGGACCATTAAGCTGCCGGAAAATGTCCCGATGGTCATGCCTGGGGATAATGTCACCATAGAGGTGGAGCTGATTTATCCCATTGCTATGGAGAAGGGGCTGCGCTTCGCGATTCGGGAAGGGGGCCGGACCATCGGCGCTGGTCAGGTGACCGAGATCTTAGACTGAAAACTTCTTCGTATATTTGCGCCCTGCCGTTTGGCGGCGCGGACACGGGTGTAGCTCAACTGGTAGAGCAGCGGTCTCCAAAACCGCAGGTTGCGGGTTCGAGTCCTGCCACCCGTGCGATGTTAGAGAAGCTACGTTCGTGGTGGAAGGCCTCGGCGGCGGAGTGGCGGGAGAAAGTCGAGTGGCCTACGCTGCCTCAGCTTTTCAATACCACGGTGGCGGTGCTGGTGGGGAGTCTCCTCCTGGCGGTGGTAATCGGGGTGATAGACCTCATCTTTAGCACTTTATTTCGCTTCCTATACTCGTTATTTTAAAGATGCCCTGGTATGTGCTGAAAGTTCGGGCCTCGCAGGAAAAGAAAGTGGCCCATCGCATCCAAAACGAAATAGAACGCCTGGGGCTTAGCCACCAGGTGACGGATGTGGTGGTGCCTATGGAGCGGGTTCTGCAAAATAGCAAAACCGGCAAAAAGCGAGAAAAAGAAAAGGTCTTTATGCCAGGGTATCTTTTTGTGGAAGTCGCTTCGGAGAGCTATATTCCCGAGCTGATTCCCGTCATGCGGTCTATTCCGGATGTGCTGTACTTTGTATCGCCTTCCCGGGGTCAGCCCCCCCAGCCACTTACAGAAGCCGAGATTGCGCCGATTCTTTCGCGTGCCCGTTCCAAGGACGCTATTCCAGAGTCCTGGCACGAGCTCAATGTGGGGGATGTGGTGCGGATTACCGACGGGCCCTTTGCGGGGTTTGAGGGGAGTATCCGGGAGCTTTATCCTGAGAAGCAGCGCGCTCGGGTCCATGTGAAAGTTTTCAACCGGGAGACCCCCGTGGAAATACAATATCACCAAATTGAGAAGCTATGAAAGAAATCGTTGCCCTTGTCAAGCTACAAATCAAAGGTGGCCAGGCTAACCCCGCTCCACCTATAGGTCCCGCCCTCGGCTCCAAGGGCGTGAATATCATGGAGTTTTGTAAGCAGTTTAACGCGCGCACGCAAGATAAGCCGGGCGAGGTTCTTCCCGTCGTCATCACTATTTACAAAGACAAGAGCTTTGACTTTGTTATCAAAACGCCCCCAGCTGCGGAACTCCTCAAAAAAGCCGCTAAAATAGAAAAGGGTTCTCCCGAGCCCAACCGCAAAAAAGTCGGCAAAGTCACCTGGCAGCAGATTCGGGAGATTGCTGAGAAAAAGATGCCTGATCTCAACTGCTATACCGTTGAGGCGGCCATGCATATGATTGCTGGTACGGCTAAAAGTATGGGACTAGTTATTGAAGGTGAAAAAGTAGCGTAAGTTTATGCCTAAGCACGGGAAGAAATACCTTACGGCCCTTAAGCAGATAGAGAAGCGGCCCTATGCTCTGCCAGAGGCGATAGAGCTTTTGAAGAAAATCCGGTTTGAGCGGTTTGATGCGACGTTTGAGATGGCGGTAGACCTTAATATAGACCCTCGGCAGGCGAATCAGCAGGTGCGTGGGACGGTTACGCTTCCGCATGGCACCGGGAAGGCGGTGCGGGTGCTGGCCTTAGTGCCACCAGATAAGGAGAAAGAAGCGCAGGCGGCGGGGGCGGATTATGTGGGCCTGGATGAGTACCTAAGTAAGATTGAGCAGGGGTGGCTGGATGTGGATGTTGTGGTTTGTACGCCCGATGTGATGCCCAAGGTGGCTCGCTTAGGGAAGATCCTGGGGCCGCGGGGGCTCATGCCCAATCCCAAAAGTGGCACCGTGTCGCCGGATATTAGCCGGGCTGTCCGTGAACTCAAGGCCGGGAAAATAGAAATCCGCAACGACAAAACCGGCGTCGTCCATGTTCCTTTTGGAAAGGCCTCTTTTGACACCCAGCAGCTACGCGAAAATGCCCAGGAGGTTCTCCGGGCCATAGAAGGCCTCCGGCCCTCCGGTGTGAAAGGGACGTATGTCCTGTCTGTTTATCTTGCCACGACCATGAGCCCTTCCATCCTCATAGATAGAAATCGCCTATGAACAAAGCTGAGAAGACGGCCCTTATTCAAGAAGTCGCCGAGGAGCTGAAAACGCATAAAGGCTTTTACCTCCTTAACCTGGAAGGTCTTGATGCTGCTGAGACGATAGCTTTTCGGCGAGCCTGCTATGAGAAGGGGCTCCGGGTGCGCGTGGTGAAAAATACGCTTCTTTTGAAGGCGCTTGAGATGGCAGATATTGCTGCGCGCCACGAGCTGACAGCCGCCTTGAAACTGCAAACAGCGATTATTTTTACTTCTGAGAATCCTAAGGTCCCTGCGCAGGTTTTGCAGGATTTTCGGCAGAAAAATAAGAAAGAGAAGCCATTCTTCAAGGCAGCTTATGTAGAAGAGTCGGTCTTTTTAGGGGAGGAGCAGTTGGAGGCGCTGACTCGCCTCAAGACCAAAGAAGAGCTCCTTGGCGAGCTGATTGGACGCTTGCAAGCGCCTATCCAGAATGTGGTGGCCATGCTCCAGGGGGCGGGCCAGACGATTGCGGGCGTTCTCAAAACCTTATCCGAAAGAAACTCATAAAAACCTAAAAACATATGGCAGACCTGAAAGCCCTTGCGGAAACACTGGTGAATCTCACCGTAAAAGAAGTCAACGAACTGGCGCTTATTCTTGAGAATGAGTATGGCATCAAGCCGGCGGCAGCAGCCCCAGTGATGGTGGCGGCTGGTCCGGCAGCTGCGGCGTCCGCAGAACCCCAAGCGCCCGCTAAGACGGAGTTTGATGTCATTCTGAAGGCCCCGGGTGAAAAGAAGTTAGATGTAGTCAAGGTGGTGAAAAATATCACTGGGCTAGGCCTCAAAGAAGCGAAGGAGCTCGTGGATAAAGCCCCTCAACCTATCAAAGAAAAAATCTCTAAGGAAGAAGCAGAGGCTATTCGTCAGCAGCTGGCAGACTTAGGCGCCGAGGTCGAAGTCAAATAAGTGCGTCCTCGCCTCGCCAGACTTTCACAGCCGACATCTGCCCCGTTTCTTAGCGGGGTAGATGTGGCTTTTTGTTATGATACAGAACAACAATCCTATGCGAAGTGAACGGGTTCGCTTTGGTGTGCATCGTCCGGCCATAACGGTGCCGGACCTGCTATCTATTCAGTTACACTCATTTCGGGCGTTTATGGACCTCAGTACACCGCCCGAAAAGCAAGAAAAAGAGTGGCTGTACCGGGTCTTCAAAGAAAACTTTCCGGTACGCGACTCTAAGGAAGAATATGAGATGGACTTTCGGGGTTATCTGCTCGATCCGCCCCGCTACACCCCCGAAGAGTGCAAGGAGCGCGGCCTGACCTATGGGGTTCAGCTCAAAGCCCGATTTGCCCTCTACCCCCTTAAAGCCGACAATGAGGTCTTCAAACCGAAGGAAGAATGGGTCTACTTAGGGACGGTGCCTTACATGACGCCCCAGGGGACGTTTATTGTCAGTGGGGTGGAGCGGGTCGTTATCAACCAGCTTCACCGGTCGCCGGGGATTCTGTTTTCGGCGGCACAGCGGGCCGGCACCTCTGAAAAGACCTATGGGGCTAAGATTATCCCGACGCGGGGGACGTGGATTGAGCTGGCTACGGACGCCACGGGCTATACGCGTGTGTACTTAGACCGCAAAAAAGCCCTGCCGGTTACGCTCCTTTTGCGCGCCATGGGTCATGGCAGTGACGCCGAGCTTGTCCAGCTTTTTGGCATCGCCGAGGAAGTGCCCCTCAAGCTCGGCTCTATCAAGTCGTTCCTGCCTTATGTAGGGCGAAGGCTCGCCACCCGCATTGTGGCCGCCCACCAAGAGGAGCTTGTGGACCCTGAAACCGGTGAAACGACGGCTGTTCAGCGCTTCCAGCAGTTCTTTGATGTAGGTCACGTCCTTTCCGAAGAAGACTGGAATACCCTGAGCGAACTGCGGATTGACCGCCTCTACCTCATCAAGCCCGAATACGAAGACGAGCGGCATATCATCCTGGCTACGCTCCGCAAGGACCCTTCTTACTCCGTCACGACGGCCTGCCAGGAAATCTATAAACTCTTGCGTGGCACCGAAGGCCAGACCGACCCCGAAACCGCTCGCCAATACGTGGAAAAGCAAATCCTCTCCGACAAACGATACGACTTAGGCGAAGTCGGACGCTATCAGCTCAATCGCAAACTTTACGGCGAGCAGCGCTTTACGGACCGTCTGCTCCGGGTAGAAGACCTCGTCGCTATCATTGCGCGGCTTCACCTGCTCATGCAAGGCAAAGCAGAACCCGACGAGGAGGACCACCTGAGCCATCGCCGCATCCGCACCGTGGGCGAACACATGTACCAGCAGTTTAGCGTCGGCCTCTCCCGCTTAGCCAAAGGCGTCCGTGAAAAAATGAGCACCATGGAGTCCGAGGACTTCAAGCCGAGCGATGTCATTAACCACAAGGCCTTCCTCAGTGCGATTAACCAGTTCTTTGCCCGGGGGCAGCTCAGTCAGCTGGTAGACCAGACGAACCCCCTTTCCGAACTGGCGCACAAGCGGCGCATCTCGGCTATTGGCCCAGGCGGTCTTTCCCGCGAGCGGGCCGGCTTTGAAGCGCGGGATGTGCACTTCTCGCACTACGGCCGCATCTGCCCTATCGAGACCCCGGAAGGCGCCAACATCGGCCTTATCAACTCCCTCGCTATTTACGCCCGCATCAACGAGCTCGGCTTCCTGGAAACCCCCTACCATCCCGTCACGGATGGCAAGCCAAACTTTGACCACGTTCTTTATCTCACGGCCGACCAAGAGGAAAAATACCCCGTGGCGCCCCTGGCGTTCTTTTTGAATGGGCACACCCCCCCCGAAATGCAGGTGCGTTATGAAGGCGAATACCCCGAAGTGCCCCGTGAGGAAGTGCGGTTTGCTGATGTAGCGACAGACCAAATGCTGGGCCTCTCGGCCTCCCTCATCCCCTTCCTTGAACACGATGACGCTAACCGCGCGCTCATGGGCTCCAACATGCAGCGCCAGGCTGTCCCGCTCCTGCGCCCAGAAGCCCCCATCGTCGGCACCGGCATAGAAAAATACGTCGCCCAACACTCGCGGGTCCTCCTCTATGCACAGTACCCCGGCACCGTGGAATATGTCGATGCGACACAGATTCGCATCCGGTATGAACGCCCACCCGAAGAGGCGCTCGTGAGCTTTGAGGAGGATGTGGTTACTTACGAAATCCCAAAATTCCGACGCACCAACGAAAATACCTGCATCAACCTCCGTCCTATTGTCCGTCGGGGGCAGCGGGTAGAAGCCGGTGACCCACTGGTAGAAGGCTTCTCCATCGAAAACGGTGAGCTGGCGCTGGGGAAAAACCTCCTCGTGGCCTTTATGCCCTGGCAGGGGTACAACTTCGAAGACGCTATCGTCATCTCTCAGCGGCTTGTACAGGATGACGTGCTCACCTCTATTACCATTGATGAGTTTGAAGTAGAAGCCCGGGAGACCAAAGCAGGCCCGGAAGAACTTACCCGGGAGCTCCCCAATGAATCCGCTGAACGGGTCAAGTGGCTGGACGAAGAGGGTATCGTCATGGTAGGTACCGAGGTGCGGGAAGGCGATATCCTCGTTGGAAAAGTTACCCCGAAAGGCCAAACCGCCGACCTCACCCCAGAAGAAAAGCTCCTACGCCAGATCTTCGGCGAACGCAGCACAGACGTCAAAAGCACCTCTCTCCTCATGCCCCCATCCACCCATGGTTATGTCATCGGCACCCGCCTGTACAGAAAAGACCGTAAAATCAGAGACTTAGCCCAGCGCCAACAAAAAGAAAAAGAACTGGAAGCGGAGTTTGAACGTAAGGTCCTCGCCTTGCGTACTCGCATGTATGAAAAGCTCTCTAAACTTCTCGAAGGCAAAAAGCTCGTCTCTGTAAAAGATCGCCACAACCAGGAGCTCCTGCCCGCCTCCAAAAAAATCACCAGCCGCTGGCTCTCCACCCTCAAGTACGAGGAGCTCAACCCCACCGGCTGGACAGACGACCCCCATACCAACCTCCTGATTGAGCGGCTCTTCCAGAACTACATGGCCCTGTACAGCCGGTACGACGCAGACCTCAAGCGGGAAAAGCACTACCTCACTTCCGGCGACGAATTAGCCAATGGTGTGCTCAAAATGGCCAAAGTCTACGTAGCCACTAAGCGCAAAATCAAAGTCGGCGACAAGCTCGCCGGCCGTCACGGCAATAAAGGCGTGATCGCCAAAGTCGCCGCCGTGGAGGATATGCCCTACTTAGAGGACGGAACGCCCGTGGATATCGTTCTCAATCCGCTGGGTGTGCCCTCCCGGATGAATATCGGGCAAATCTTCGAGGCGATACTCGGGTGGGCGGGCTATAAGCTGGGTAAGCGGTACGAAGCGCCACCATTTGCTGGGGCGTCTTATGAGCAGGTCAATGCCGAACTGGAAAAGGCCGGCCTCCCCAGAGACGGGCGGGTCTATCTTTACAACGGCTTGACTGGCGAACGCTTTGATCAGCCGGCCACGGTGGGGGTGATCTATATGCTCAAACTGGACCACATGGTGGATGACAAGATGCATGCCCGTTCGGTGGGGCCGTATGGGGTGGTTACTTCGCAGCCGCTGGGTGGCAAAGCGCACTTCGGGGGCCAGCGCTTCGGCGAAATGGAAGTCTGGGCTCTGGAAGCCTTCGGCGCCGCCAACCTCCTCCAAGAAATGCTTACCATCAAGTCGGACGATGTGGATGGTCGCATGAAGGCCCACGAGGCCATCATCCGCGGCGAGAACATCTCCTACTTTGGCGTGCCAGACTCCTTCCAGGTTCTCGTAAATGAACTGCGCGGCCTCGCCATAGATGTCCTCTTTGACTAAACTAACCTGCCAATAATCCTATGGAAAAAACTACAACAGCTAGCAAGCACACGGTTATCACCATTCCGACGCCGATTCGGCGGATAACTTTGCGGTTAGCTTCAGCGGACCGCATCTTAGAGTGGAGCCGGGGCGAAGTCAAACGTCCCGAAACGATTGACTATAAAACCCACAAACCCGAGCCCTTGGGGCTTTTCTGTGAGCAGATATTTGGGCCGGTACGAGACTATGAGTGCGCCTGCGGCAAATACAAAGGCGCCCGCTACAAGGGCCTCCGATGCGACCGCTGCAATGTAGAGGTTATCGAAAAGAAATGGCGCCGCGTGCGGATGGGCCATGTCGCCCTGCAGGTGCCCGTCGTACATCCCTGGTACTTCCGCCATGTGCCGCCTAAACTGGGCCTTCTTTTAGGCTACACGGCAAAAAATCTGGAAAAGGTAGTCTACTATGACATGAATGTGGTGATAGAACCAGGGGATGCCGTGCGTATCAAAAAAGATTTGGAAGTCGGCTCTTTGCTCACAGCGGAAGAGTATCGCGCGCTTCGTCGCAAGCTGGAAGATGAAGCCCAGCGAGACCCCAGCATTCGGCCAGATAGCTTAGTGGTGAAAATGGGCGGCGAAGCCCTGGAAGAAGTGCTACGAAAACTGGACTTGGACCAGCTGGCCCAGGATCTGCGGGTACGGATACTCAATGAGGCCTCCCAGCAGCGGCGGTCTGACCTTCTGCGGCGGCTGAAGGTCGTGGAGGAGTTTCGGGCGGCAAACAAGCGTCTTGAAAACCGGCCCGAATGGATGATCCTACGGGTGATCCCGGTGGTGCCGCCAGAGCTACGGCCCCTTATTCCTTTGCCGGGTGGGCGCTTCACGGTCTCTGACCTCAATAACCTCTATCGTACGCTCATTCAGCGCAATAACCGCCTACGCCGCATGATGGAAAACCGCGTCCCGGAGATCCTGCTCAATAACGAGCGGCGCATGCTTCAGGAGGCGGTGGATGCGCTCATGGACAGCTCCCGCAAACGCAATCAGACCCGGGCTGCCGCGGAGAGCGCCTCGGGCCGTCTCTACCGCTCCCTCAGCGATAACATTCGGGGCAAACAGGGCCGCTTCCGGCAAAACCTCCTGGGTAAGCGGGTAGACTACTCCGGCCGCTCCGTCATCGTGGTCGGTCCCCACTTGCGCCTGCATGAATGCGGCCTCCCCAAGGACATGGCCGTAGAGCTCTTTAAGCCCTTCATCATTCG
>JAPYWM010000048.1 GCA_028276345.1 Sphingobacterium sp. | reverse complement strand
ATTCGGGCCTTTCAGGTCACGGAAAAGACCGGCCCTGTCGTCGCGGCCTTAGAGCTGCGAGGCGACGAAGAGCTCATGCTCGTTACACGTGAGGGACAGAGCATCCGCTTCTCCGCCAAGGAAATCCGCATCTTAGGACGCGCTACCCAAGGCAGCCGCCTCATGCGCCTCAAAGAATCCGACCAAATCGCTTCCGTAAGCCGCCGAGTCACCGACGAGGAATAGCCTATGACCACCATACAACCTCCCCTCATAGCAAGGCTCCTCTACAAGGCCGCTCAAAAGGGGTGGATTCGCCTGGAGCAGAATTCCTTTTTGCGTCGGCTGATGACCTTACGCCACCTACTCAAGTTCCGTTTGTTTAGTACCCTAGCCCAGCACTCGCCTTCCCCCTATCGCGCGATATGGTCGCTTCTAACAGGCCAAAACCGCTATCTTTTTTACACGTCTTCCTCTCCGCAAGCCCAGGAGCTCCGCCTATCTCCGGCCAACTTAGTGCCTTTGCTACGGCTTCTGAAAGCTGGGTATCCCTTGGTATCGGTAGACTCTACCCTAAATACCCTTTCTATTGCTATTGCTTCAGACCTCATCGTATTATTGCGTTCTCGTGATAGTTATGATGTGGCTTGCCTGAATGAGCTTCTCATAGAGAAAGATTACGGTACCGCATTCCCTGGGTATCGTATTCTGGATGTTGGGGCCTATATTGGAGATACGCCTTTATTTTTTGCGGCTCATGGTGCGGAAAAGGTAATTGCGGCCGAACCCGCCCCTGATAACTATGCCCTCGCCCAGAAAAATATCTCCGGTTCTCCGTATGCAGACCGTATAGAGCTTCTTCCAGTGGCGGTGGCCGCTACGGATGGCGAGATGATGTTTCACATAGACTCTAAGAATCCGCAGAGTAATGCTCTATTCCCAACGAGTGATAATTTGGCCTACTCTACTTACACAGAACGTCTCCGCGTGCCCGTATGGAGCTTTGCTAAACTGGTCGCGCACAGCGGCTGGGACACCATTGACTTAGTCAAGCTGGACTGCGAAGGCGCCGAGTTTCCTATCCTCCTGGAGACCCCAGCCGAAGTCCTCCAGAAAGTGAAAAAATGGGTGATTGAGTACCATGCCGCCCCTGAGCCGCTGGAAAAGCGGCTCCAAGAGCTGGGGTATCACGTCCAGCGCGTGAAGGACTTTGTTCTCACAGGACTCATCTGGGCAGAAAAAACACCTTCTTCCTAAGGGAATACAGATGCCACCCGTCCCCGTCCTGAGTTCGTGAGATAACCTATTCGCTCTTTTGGGTACGACACGCCCCTCCTTCATGGGAAGGCCGATAGAGTCGGCCGCCTTACCCTATTTTTTATGGCTCCAGTTGGGCTACCTAAACCTTACTGCATATTTTTGTTTGTAAGAATGTGCGGTTACTTGTACCCATTTCTGCGGTGTGCTGGCTTCTGACTTTGGGAGAATCTCAGAATGTCATCAGCCCCTGGCAAATTGGCTTTTCTGCGGGTCTCAATATCCCTGCCTACCGCTCCTCCCAAAAGGTAGACAAAGCCGTTCCCATTCCCGGCTTCACCGGTGGCATCGGCGGCCGCTATGCCCTCACCCCTCGGCTCAGCCTGACTACAGGCCTGTACTTTACTCAACGGAACTCAGCCTATACCTTTACCGAAACGTATCCCGGAGATACGTCGGTAGGCGCATTCCGGGACACCTACCTGGTACACACCCGCCAGAATGGCCGCCTGGATATGGCCCACTTAGAAATCCCCCTTCTTGTAGAATGGGCTTTCCTGAAAGGCCTTCAGTATGAAAGTCATCTCACCTTTGGCCTGCAAGCGGGGTATCAGCTCTTTTATCGCCTCTATGGGGATATTGAGGTGAGCTTAGAAGGGTTGGATTTCCTACCCCTCTTTGGCTTTTCCCCACAAACTCGCCTCATTGTCGCCCGCGGTCCTCTGGAAAAACAAAGTATCGCCATTACTCGGGGGGACTTCGGCCTCACGCTCGGCGGGGGAAATCGATTCCAGATGAATAAACACTGGATGAGCTTCGACATCCGTTATTACCACGGCCTTATAGACATCTTCAAAAAACCCTCCGGCACGCGCTTCTACAACGGCTCGATTAGCTTTTTGTTGGGATACTGGCTCTAAGGGAGGGTATTAGATAAGGCCCAGTCTCTGTGCAAGGTATTCAGCAATATCCTGGACAGGGACCTTTCCGTGAACGCCGGCATGTTTGGTGCCGTCGGTGATCATGGTCATGCAAAAGGGGCAGGCGACAGCAATGCGGTCGGGCTTGAGCGCCAAAAGCTCCTCGGTACGTTCTATATTGATGTCCTTATGGCCGGGTTCGGGTTCCTTGAACATCTGGGCGCCGCCGGCGCCGCAGCAGAGCGCAAAGTCTTTACTGCGAGGCGCTTCCCGAAGCTGGGCGCCTGCTCGCCGCAAAATCTCCCGCGGCGCCTCATATTCGCCATTCCCACGTCCGAGGTAGCAGGGATCATGATAAACCACCACCCCATCCGGCGAAATCGCCCCATCCACTTGGAGCCGCCCCGTCTGTATCAAGTGCAAAAGGTACTGCGAATGGTGCCAAACTTCATAATTTCCGCCAAGCTGCGGGTACTCATTGCGCAGGGTGTTGAAGCAATGCGGGCAGGTAGCGACGATGGTTTTGACCTCGTAAGCGTTGAGTGTTTGGATGTTTTGCAGGGCCAGCATTTGGAAGAGGAAGTCATTGCCGGCGCGTTTGGCGGGGTCGCCTGTGCAGGACTCCTCCGTGCCGAGGATACCCCAAGTAACGCCCGCTTTATCGAGGAGCTTAGTAAAAGCGCGGGCCACGCGCTGTGCTCGATCGTCAAAGCTGGCAGCACATCCCACCCAGTACAAAACTTCGGGCTTCGTGCCCTCGCTCACCCAAGCAGATAGCGTCTTACCAGGCATATTAGGCTTCTATCCATTTGGCACGGTCTGCCGCTGGGAGCGCCCAAGGCGAACCGTTATTTTCTAAGTTCGTGAACATCACATTTAGGCTTTCGGGCGCTTGGGAAGCTTCCATGACTAAGTGCTCACGCAGCTGCACGATGATAGAGACGGGATTGATCAGCACAGGGCAGGCCCGCACACACGCGTTACAGGTGGTACAGGCCCAGATTTCCTCCGGCGTAATGTAATCGCCTAAGAGCGAGCGCCCGTCAGGCTCCCAGTGGCCGGTTTTGTGATAGGCCCGTTTGATTTCTTCTAAGCGGTCGCGGGTGTCCATCATGATTTTGCGGGGGGATAGTTTTTTCCCCGTGAGGTGGGCCGGGCAGACGGACGTGCAGCGTCCGCATTCGGTGCAGGTGTAGGCATCCAGGAGGTTTTTCCACGAAAGCTCAGTTACATCCTTTGCCCCGAGCGGGATGGTCTCACCGCTATGCTGAGCGGTGCCGTTTTCCAGGGGAAGGCCCAGCGCTTCTTTGATAGTGGGGGTGAGAGCGGGATTGGAGGGGATTTTGCCGGGTACCTCCAGCGGGGCATAATACGTATTGGGGAAAGACAGGAAAATATGCAGATGCTTAGAGAAGGGAATGTAGTTGAGGAAAGCGAGGATGCCCAGGATGTGCACCCACCAGGCTGCGCGTTCTACTGCTATGAGGGTATTATCGGAAAAACCTTCAAAGAGGGGGCGTAAGAGGCTGCTAACAGGGAAGGCACCGGCTTGGACATAAGGCGGCACGCCCCGAGTCTGCAAGATGAAGTCAGCGGCATTCATGATGAGGAGGGCTGAGACGAGGCCGATTTCCGTCCAGAGGATGATATTCGCATCCAGGGGCGGCCAGCCACGCATTTCTGCCGTGTGAAAACGGGGGAGTTTCTGAATATTTCGGCGCCATAAGAATATGACCGCCGCCACAAACACTAAGGCCAGAAACACCTCTGCACTCACAGTCATAAGGTTATACGCCGAGCCTAAGAGCGGCGCTAATGCCCGATGCGAACCTGTCAAGCCATCTATGACGATTTCCAGGACCTCTATGTTGATGACGAGGAAACCTACATATATCACCCAGTGGGCGGCTGAAGCTATGGGGCGGTCCATCATACGCTGCTGGAAGACCGCTACCCGCAGCATCTGCATCCAGTGGGCACTGCTCGGGCCCTCTAACGCATAGGGGCGGCCTATCTTCAGCGTCCGATTAAGCAGCCGAATATGATAGACAAACAATGCCACCGCCCCCACCAGCACCACCCCGAAAATTACCTGTGATAGCATACAAACTCTCAGAACGTTATTCCTCCCCTACTCCTCCTCTTCGTCGTAGTAGAAGAACTCATCCCGGGTTGGGTAGTCGGGCCACACGTCTTCAATACTCTCATAAATGGTATCATCGTCGGGAAGTTCTTTGAGGTTTTCTATCACCTCTATGGGGGCGCCGATGCGTTCGGCATAGTCAATTAACTCATTTCGGGTGGCTGGCCACGGTGCATCCTCTAAGTAGGAGGCCAATTCCAGCGTCCAGTACATAGCGGGGCAAAAATACTTATATTTCGCATACCTTTGTGTCAATGGCCGTGACCATCTCGCTCATTGCCGTGTGTGTCGGTCTCTCTATTTTTGGGTGGCTCATTCCACAGGCTATCCGGGATTTCGGGCTCAACCGAGACGCTGTCTTTGTGCGCGGCGAATGGTTCCGGCTTCTCTCCCATGCCTTTTTTCACGCCAATATCTGGCACCTCCTCATAAACATGTATGTCTTCTACAACTTCGGCAGATACGCCGAGACGCTCTTGGGTGTAAAGTACTACGTGATTTTGCTTGTAGTGGGCCTATTGGGAAGTGCGTTTTTCTCCATGCTGATGCGTGAGCCGCATTCGCCGGTAATAGGGATAGGGTTTTCGGGGGTGGTATCGGCGGTAGTGTTTTTTGTGATTGTGCTGTATCCAAAGATGAAGCTGCTGATATTTTTTATACCGATGCCGGCCTGGTTGTTTGCGATTTTGTACGCGGCCTACAGTTTGTATGCAGGTAGTAGGGGAGAAGATGGGATTGACCATTGGGCGCACCTGGGTGGGGCGGGCGCTGGAACGGCCTATGCGTTTTTTCTAAAATAGGGGCGGGGCAGACCGCTAAGGCTCTTATTTTGGAACCGCGCCTCTTGAGGGAGGGGTTGTGGCACCAGGAGGACGTAGCCGCCTGCTTGCTCCACGAGCCGTAGCCCCAGCTCTTCCGCAAGCGGTTTGTATCTATCCACCCGGCTTACGAAGTAGACCGGGCCAGCCTCCCCTCGCAAAAGAGCTGCCTCAAAGGCCGCCACGCTTCCCCAGCGCCCCGGCGAAAGGGGCGGCATCATCCGCCCGTAAAAGTAAGGGGCATAGCTCTTAAAGCCCAGCGGCCACACGACAGCCCCTTCCGACGCCGCTTGCATGCAAAACCGAATGAGTGGCTCTTGGCTATATGCTTCTGCCCGAGGCACATAAACCCACAGCACGAAGCTCTGCCACACTACCGTAAGGCCCCCCAGCCCCAGCAGTCTCAGGCTCCTGCTCATGCGCTTTATGAAAAGAAGGCCCAGAGCGGCTAAGCATAGGAGGCCAGGCCAGCCTTCCCAGCCGCTCCAAGCCACCGGCTGGCTCCGAAGCGCCTCGCGAGCAAAATCATCTTTTATCCAGTCCAGCCAGCTACCGGTTTGCTTCATGAAAAGTGGCACCAGAATAGAAAAAACCATCAGAATAAGAAGGCCTGTTGCACTCAGGAGCCAAGGCAGGGAAGTTCTGCGATGTCTCTGCCAGCCCAGCGCCGATAGGTAAGTCACGCCAAAGTAGCCCAGGGAGGAGTAGTGAATGATTTTCGTTTTGACGAGGGAGAAGATGACGAGCGTCCAGAGGGTAAGCCAAAGGAGGGTTTGGGCTGGGATAGGGAGGTGGGGAAGGCGCAGGCGGCGCAGGGCCATGACAGCCCAGGGCGAAGCTGGGAGAAGCCCCACCAGCCATAATACCACGTGATAGTACCAGGGGCCTGCATGACCTGCATCCGCTGTGGAAAAAAGTCGCCACTGGTACGCCCAGAAATCGCTAATCAGGTGGCCTTTGTCGGAGAAGTAGAGCAGACTTATCCAGCTGCCTATGAAGAGGATCACAGGTATAGTGGCGGTGAGGCCCATCTGGAAGAGGGCCTTGATCTGGCGTTGGGTAAGGCTCATAGTAAGGAGCGCCAGGGCGGGTAAGCCTATGCCCACGGGCCCTTTGGTGAGGGTAGCAAGGGCCATCCACAGGCCTGTCCAGAGGCCCGCTTTCCATGGAGAAGCGCCCTCCCGAAAAGCCTGACTACCGCTCATAGCCGATAGTAGCATAAAGAGATTGAAAAGCGGATCTATCAGGCCGCTCCGGGCATAAAAGGCTGGGAGGAGCGCCGTACCATACAAAAATACCCAGAGCCAGCCAAAGAAGGGGCCATGCCAGCGCTTGCCCAGGAGGTAGAGGAGCCAGAGCGTAATGCCCATGGTGAGCACATTAGGCAAGCGGGCGGCCCACTCCGTCTCGCCCCATAGGGCCATAGAAGCGGCTTGTATCCAGAAAAAAAGCGGCGGTTTCTCCCAGAAGGGCAAAAATCCTATCTGTGCATAGCGGTATTCGCCGCTTACGCGCATTTCCCGGGCACACTCAGCGAAGTTGATCTCGTCCCAGTCAAAGAGGTGCACCTGCCCTAAGCCTATGCTGTAGATAATGAGAAGCAGGGCTATGAAGCTCAGGGGGATGAGGGGGGATTGTTGGCGCCTCAGCAGGACACGCAAGGGGACTTAGGCGGTTTGTAAGAGGAGCTGGGCGATCTGGAGGGCGTTGGTGGCGGCGCCTTTGCGGAGGTTATCGGCTACGATCCACATCCAGAAGGAGCGGGGGTCGTTGGGGTCTCGCCGCAGGCGCCCTACATAGACCTGGTCCTGTCCGCCTACGTAGCGGGGCATGGGGTAAGTCCGCGTTGCCGGTTCGTCCTGCACCACCACGCCCGGCGCTGCCGAGAGAAGGGCGCGTATGTCTTCCACGGAGGCGGGCTTTTTGAGCGTGACGTAAACGGACTCGCTATGCCCACCGAGTACAGGCACCCGGACAGCCGTGGCGCTGATGGCGAGATCGGGCCGGTCTAAGATCTTCCGGCTTTCGTGGACGATTTTCCACTCTTCTTTGGTGTAGCCCTCGTCTGCAAAGACATCACACTGGGGCAGGCAGTTTAGGTCTATGGGGTAGGGATAAGCCGGCTCCTGGACAGGTTCGCCCTGTCTCTCGGATAAAAGCTGAGCCACGGCCTTCTGACCGGTACCCGTGACGGCCTGATAGGTAGAAACCAACACCCGTTCCAGGCCGAGAGCCCGCTCTAACGGCGCCAGCGCCACAAGCAGCTGAATTGTCGAGCAGTTGGGATTAGCGATGAGGCGGGAACCATCGAGGTGGTGGGGATTGACTTCGGGGATGAGGAGCGGGATGCCCGGCTCTAAGCGCCATGCGGAGGAATTGTCAATCACCCAGATGCCTTTTTCGGCGAAGCGCATGGCCCATTCTCGGCTTACACCGGCTCCGGCTGAAAAGAAAACCGCATCCAGCTTCTTTTGCAGCAGGGACTCTATACTTTCTACCACCAGCTCTCCTGTGCGGAAGGGGATACGCTGCCCTATAGACCTCTGCGAGGCCGCCCCGTACACCTCGGCTTGATCAAACCCATAGAGGGGAAGGGCCGACAGAAAGGTCCGTCCCACCAGCCCCGTTACCCCCACAATCCCTATGCGCATGGCCTATTCGGTACTCTCAGCGGCGCCAATATCATCCAGCGGGGTAGAGGCTAAGATCACATCCGTGACTTGCATGAGGAGGGGCCGAATCTGCTTTTCCAGCTTTTCGACGAGCTCGGGGTGGTCTTTGAGGAAAGCGCGGAGGTTTTCCCGGCCCTGGGCGAGGCGCTGACCCTCATAGCTGTACCAGGAGCCGCTCTTCTGAATGATCCCCAACTGCACGCCAATATCAATAACTTCGCCGATACGAGAAATACCTTCACCATATAGGATGTCAAACTCGGCGGTTTTGAAGGGCGGGGCGACTTTATTTTTGACGACTTTGACACGCACTCGGTGACCAATAATATCATTGCCTTCTTTGATGGCGCCGATGCGGCGCACGTCCAGCCGCACAGAGGCGTAGAATTTGAGGGCGTTGCCGCCGGTGGTGGTTTCACTGGGGCCGTACATGGCCATACCGCCGATTTTTTCTCGCAGCTGGTTGATGAAAATGGCGATGCAGCGAGTGCGGGAGATAGAGGCGGTGAGTTTGCGCAGAGCCTGGGACATGAGCCGCGCCTGGAGGCCTACCTTCGCATCGCCCATTTCTCCTTCCAGTTCGGCCTTAGGGACGAGAGCGGCTACCGAGTCAATCACCACCACATCCAGCGCGCCCGACCGAATGAGGGTATCCGCAATTTCCAGCGCCTGCTCCCCATAATCCGGCTGCGAAATAATAAGCTGTGTCGTGTCTATTCCCAGCTTTTGCGCGTA
>JAPYWM010000047.1 GCA_028276345.1 Sphingobacterium sp. | reverse complement strand
GCTTTGAGGATCCAGTCGGGGATTTCGTCGGCGAACTCGGTGAGTTCGATGTCCTCTTCTTCCAGATATTCGGCGGCTTCGCGGATGTCAAGTTTGTAGTTTAGGAGCATTTCGGCGAGGCGAACGTTGATGCCTTCCTTGCCGACGGCTTTAGCGAACTCTTCTGGGGCGACGAAGACTTTGGCGTGGCGCTGGGCGGGCATGACCTCTACGTACATGACGGTGGCCGGGGCCAAAGCCCGGGCGATCATAAGCTTGGGGTCGGGATTGTAGGGGATGATGTCTATGTATTCGCCGCGCAGTTCATCCACGACGGGCTTGATGCGGCTGCCGCGTACGCCCACGCAGGCCCCTACGGGGTCGATGCGTTCATCGTAGCTTTCTACGAGGACTTTGGCGCGAATGCCCGGAATACGTACGACTTTCTTGATGCTGATGATGCCATCGTAGATTTCGGGGATTTCCAGTTTGAGGAGGGCTTCTAAAAATTGCGGCGAGGTGCGGGAAAGGATGACGAGCGGGCGCTGTGGGGAGGTTTTGAGGGGGTCGAGCACTTCATGGACGACGGCTTTGACGATGCTGGAGGCCCGCTGCTCGGAGCGACGATACGTGGAAGCGCTATCCCGGGGTACATACACATCTTTTTCCGGGATAAGCTCGCGGCGGGGCAGGGAAAGTTCATTGCCCTCATGCATGATGATGAGTTCGTCTCGGGTGACCTTGAGCACTTCGCCGGTGATAATCTCGCCGATCATGTGGCGATAGCGTTCGTAAAGCGCTTGGCGCTCTAAGTTACGCAGTTGGGTCAGGAGCCGTTCTTTGAGGGCTTGGACTTGAAGGCGGGAGAGGTTGTCCAGGGGGATGACTTCGTAGTAGTACTCGCCGGGCTCGAAGGAGTCTTCACCTTCTATTTCCAGCACATAGCTGAGGGGCACTTGGAAGCGTTCATCTTCCACGGCGGCGTCTTCCAGGATGAGGCGGCGCCGCATGAGCTGAAAGTCGCCATGTTCGGGGTCTACGATGACGGAGTAGCTATCGGCTACGGATTCGGTTTCGGAGGTGCCGGACTCGGTGAGTTTGAGAACATCCAGGAAAGCGCGCTTCATCACATCGACGAATTTTTGCCGGTCGATACCGCGCCCCTGGATGAATTCTTGGATAGACGCTAAAACTTTTTGCTTTTGGAGGGTAGCCTTGTCAGTTTTTGGGGTCTGTGAGCGTGGCATAGATCAGGAAGTTTTTCGGTTTGGGCGAGGATAGGGGACTTCTACGTGGGCGGTGGCAATATGGTCCCAGGCAATAGCAATAGGGTGATGGCGACCTTCTAGGAGGATACCCTGGTCATCCACATCCAGTAGGCGGCCGCGCACCCATTGTCCGGACTTTTGTCGTACGGCAAGGAAGCGCCCTTTCTGCCCATAGTACTGCCGCCGCAGCCGGAGAGGCGTGCCTATACCTGGCGAGCTTACTGTAATGCCGTAGTTTTCGGGTAACCAGTCCAGTGTTTCATATTTTTCTCGCAAATGGAGGTGAACTTTTACACACTCATCCAGCGTGATGCCACGATCTGTATCTACACGCACCAAGATTTCCGGCTCCGGTCTGTGCACGCGAATACGCAGCTCCACCAGAAAGCCATCTGGCAGAACCTCCTGTATCCAGGGCTCAGACAGTTCAGACAGCCGCGCCTCGATTTGCCGCAGCGCTTCCATGTCAGACAAAGGTACGAAGTTCGCCCGTAAGTCGCCTTTACGTGCAGTTTATACGAAAAGTCGTTCTTTCCGCCATGCAATGGCGGAAGGTGCTCGTAGTCGATGATGAGCCGGACATGCTGGAGATTCTGGGGTACAATCTTAGGCAGGAGGGGTATGAGCCGCTCTTAGCTTCTGACGGGAAGGAAGCCTTAGCCCTGGCCAAAACACACCAGCCTGCTACCATCCTCCTAGATATTATGATGCCGGGTATGGATGGGATTGAGCTCTGCAAGCGCCTCCGAGCAATGCCCGAAACCCGAGATAGCTTTATCGTTTTTCTCACGGCGCGCAGCGAAGAATATGTCGAGATGGCTGGCTTTGAAGCAGGCGCCGATGACTTTCTCGTCAAGCCTATTCGTCCCCGGGCTTTGCTCTCTCGCCTAAAAGCCTTAGAACGTCGCCTCACGACGCCCCAGCGCATCGAAGCCGGCCCCCTCCGCCTGGAACCCGACGAGTATGCCGTTTACAAAAATAATCAGCCCATCCCCCTCTCCAAAAAAGAGTTTGAGCTCTTAGCTACGCTTATGAGCCGCCCCTACAAGTATTTTAGCCGGGAGATGCTTTTAGAGCGCATCTGGGGCCCGGACACCTATGTGATTCCTCGCACAGTGGATGTGCACATCCGGAAAATCCGCGAAAAAATAGGCTCAGAATACATTGAAACGCTCAAAGGTGTAGGATATCGCTTCGTTCCGGAGGCTGTCGTATAGGGCCGAGAGGCGCTATTGTGAGATAAGTTCCGGCGCTTAGGAGGAAATAGGGTCAGTTACCTGCCCATGGAAGCGCAGGTATTCCGCATAGCCTTTGGGCGTGAGATACTTGCGCATCTGGTCGGGATCGGCCCGCAGGAGGTCCGTCATCATGAGAATATCTAATGCATTGCCAAAGTCCCGGTCGATATTGAGAGCAATAAGTCGGGCCCCCATTTTGAGGTAATGCTTGATGAGAATGGGGATTTTGATGTGGCTACCCTCAATCTCCTCAATAAGCATCTGTACATCCTGCAGACTATTCACCGATACGCTGTAGTAGTAGGAGCGGTAACGGGCCGGTATCTCGTAAGGGGTACGGGGTTGAACTTCTTGACGCAGCTCCTCCCAGCTGCACTTCTCCTCAAGAAAAGAGATGAGCAGGGCTTTGGAGAGATCCGGGAAGTCGGCACTGATGCTTACGGGCCCGATCAGGTAACGATACTGGGGATAACGGAGAATGTAGGCGCCGATTCCCCGCCAGAGCAGGTAAAGCGAGGCATAGGATTTCTGATACTTTTCTAAGACGAAAGCACGACCCAGCTCAAGGGCAGGTGAAAAATCTTTCAGGAGCTTTCGGCTGATTCGGAAAAGAGAGTAGGTATACAGGCCGCGAAGGCCGCGAGTAGTCAGGATTTCGTCGCAGCGGCCAATGCGATAAGCCCCGGCGATTTCGTGATTTTGGGTGTGGTAGAGCACCAAGTGATCGTACCATTGGTCGTAGGGATCGGTATCCAGCGGTTTGCCCGAGCCTTCGCCCACGGCCCGGAAGGTCATTTCGCGCAAGCGACCAAGCTCCTGCAAAAGGAGGGGCTGCTGGGCGCCCCGGAAAACATACACGGCCCATTCTCCCTGCGTCAGAAGCCGATTTTGCGGGGGAAGGCTCTGAAGCAGGTGGGCCACCGTCTCAGAAGGTAAGGGCTCTGCAAGGGGGGATAGCTGGCGTGGGGGCTTGGGGCCAGCGAGCCGGCGGAGGCGAAGTTTCTTCCAGCGGGCATGGAGCTTTTCCCCCAATAGATACGTGCGCGTGCGCAGGTATTGCGTTACGGCCTCGGGTGATTTCAGCTCAGTCAAGCGTGCAGGCGGGATGAGCGTCCCCACGAGGTAATGGACCTTCTTCACGGTGGGCTGGATAAACTCCCGAATGAGCAGCCCCGTCCGAAGCGCCGGATTAATCAGCCCAGCCGCATGAAAAAGCAGACTATTGCTGCCATAGAAGTATATCGGCAGCACGGTACTCTGGGTTTGAAGAGCGAGCCAGCCGACGAAAGGATTCCACGGGGGCTCCTGAATCCGTCCCTCCTTCAGGCTGAAACTGGCTACCTCCCCCGCCGGAAATATCCCCAAAAGGCCGCCTTCCTTCAAGTAAGCCACCGCCTGCCGCAAGGGCCGGAGATTAAACTGCTGCGCCCCGTCGCCCCCAAAAGGATTCACAAAAAGCAACGCATCCTTGACCTCATCTATCCGCTCCAAAAAATAGTTCGCAATAATCCGAAAGTCCGACCGAATCTCACTCAAAAAGAGCACTAGGAATATCGCCTCAATCCCCCCGAAGGGATGATTGCACACGACGATAAGGGGGCCTTCGTGCTTGCGCAGCTCCTGGAGACGATCCTGAGGAAGGCTATACTGCACCCCGATAATCTCTAAAACGCGTCGAGCAAACTCCCCGGGAGAGCTGGTTGTGTTTTCACATAGCTCGTAATACTTATTGAGCTTTTCAATGCCGAGGAGCTTTTCCAGCCAGGGGCCCGTCAGGCGGTAAATAGCCTGTTTCCAGGGGCTATTCAGGACTTCATTGAGGGTCACGATAGGCCGCCTATACTGCCCCATACAAACAAAGGTAATGAATAAGCGCTATGGGTTTTCGCTGACTGGGAAAAGGTCGTTCCAAAAGGCTATGATGGCATCTCGGACAGCGGTGGGATTGTCTACATGGATCCAGTGCCCGGCCCCGGGGATAGTTTGGAGACGGGCCTTTGGGAAAAGCCGCTGAATCAGGGGTAAGTGTGCCTGTGTAAGGAAAGGGGACTTTTCCCCCTGTAAAAACAGCGCAGGACCCGGATAGGGGGGGCCTTCTATGGGGCCAGTCATCTTGGGGTAATCCCGGATGAGCACGGGGAGGTTCCACCGCCAGTGAAAGTGCCCCTGCTCGTCCCGAACCAGACTTTTGAGGAGGAACTGCCGGATGCCAGGCTCCGGAATCGCCTGAGCGAGCTGGGCATCGACGTCTTCTCGGCGCGCTACGTGGAGGTTGACCTGCCTAAGCGCCTCTAAGAGGGGCAGATGAACGGGCGGATGGGCCGCCGGCGAAATATCGCCCACTATCAGCCCCCGTACGCGGGTAGGATGGTGCATGGCCGTTAGCATGCCTACCCGTCCGCCCATAGAATGCCCCAAAATCACCGCCTCCGGTAGCCCCTCCGAATCCAATAGCGCCACGATATCCGCCATCATGGCCGGATAGGTGTGTTCGGGGGCATGGGGGCTACGGCCGTGATTGCGCAGGTCTATGAGGTAGTAGCGGGCGGGTAGGCCTAACGACCGCGCCATAGTGCGCCAGTTGTCCCCACTTCCTAAAAAGCCATGCAAAAACAGGAAGGCAGGGCCTTCCCCCCAGGCCTCATAATGAAGCCGCATACCGCCAAAGGTGCAGCGATTTATACCTTTGGCGCATGCGAGCCGGCTTAATAGCTGGGGCGAATGTTTTGTCCTTTTCGCCCTTGTACTTTCGGCGCGAGTGGGGCATAGGCTACGAGCAGGTGGCGCCCACCCATCTCGACCAGATCCCCGAAATCGTAACTAATCACAGCTGGCGCGGCTTCAATATCACCACCCCGTACAAGGAGACTATCTTGAAGCTCATCCACCAGATACGACATCCCGTGGATAAAATCCAAGCTACAAACACCGTCGTGGTAGAAACAGATGGGGCCTGGACGGCTTACAATACGGATTACGAGGCGGCCCGGGAGCTGCTGCCGCAGTATGCAGAAGTACATGGGATGTGGGAGGAACTCTGGGTGCTGGGCACGGGGGGCGCAGCGCGGGCCGTAGCCTGGGCGCACGCAGAGCTCTTCCCAGAAAAACCCATTCGTTTTTTCAGCCGGCAGCCGAGCAAGGGGCTACCTTTTCCCCACCCCCATGAGGTGCTGGGCTACGAGGCGGCGCAGGATTTCGCACCCACTCGCCGAAAGCTCATCATCCAAGCCACGCCCCTCGGCGCTTATCCCAATCCCCAGGCTATGCCCCCCCTCTCCTTAGAGGCTATCCAACCACAAGACGTGGTATGGGACCTGATTTACATCATCAATCCAACGCGATTTCTGCAAGTTGCCCGGGAGAAGGGCTGTGCTATCGAGAGTGGCATGCGGCTTTTTCGGCTTCAGGCGCAGAAGAGTCTGGATTACTGGTTTAGTGTGCATAAGCGTTATCAGCGGGCCTTAGCGGGTAAGCCGTAAGCGCCATCGTCGGCTGGCTATCCCCAGTGACAGGCCTACCTGCACGGGGCTGAGCCATGCCAGGGATTTCCCCCGAACCTCCACCAGTAGGTAAGGCTCCACCACCCCCCCATAACTCTGCCGGAAAATATGCTGATAGCCGACACTAAGGCCAATGCCTAAGGCGAGCGTGGTCTTTTCCTGGGGAGCGCCCGTTAGGCCTCCTACGCCATGGAGTCCCGCCCACAGACCATGCGGGGCCTTCCGGGGAAAAAGAAAGTAATACCTCCCGCCAGGCCGCAGTACCACGCCGCGCACCGGCAAGAGCCGTACATAGTCCGCCCACACTTGGAGCGTAAGGCCCTCATACTTGGGTCGCTCCACATTCGCCTCAAAGGGTGGCGCCCACCGAAAGAGCCGATACTCCCCCCCTATCCGATAGCTCCGCCATACCCAGCTTAGCGCATCGGCCTTTAGCACATACCGCGCGGGGAGCTGTCCCCAAAATACCCCGCCTACGCCCATAAACAGCGCTACCCACCGCATAGCTCAGGGGCCCGGCATAGTAAAAGGCACGACCTGTAGCGAGTCGGCCGGCAAGACAACCATTTCCTTAAGGGGGGAAGGGGTGCCGCTAAGGTGAGGCCAGCGGCCTTTTAGCGTGATGTGGGGACGAGGGAGGTGCGCCGGCAGGAGACCATAGCGCCCCGGAACCAGCCAAAGGGTATCCCCCCCTGCCGCCAAAAAGGGGCTACTATTCCCCAGAACTGCCGGCGGATACACCCAAAAAACCGAAAACAGCCCCCCGCTATCTGGCACTATGCGAACAGGTGCCTTTCGGAGGGGGAGGCGCCCCTCTGCCCTAAAAAGACTCCCCTCGCCAAAGCCCTCCGCTGGCTCTATAATAAACTGGTTCTTCTCCTGGCAGGCGGGAATCAAACGCTCACCAGAAGCCCCCTTGAGATGCAGAAAAGTATCAGGTCGGATAGCCGTATCCGGTGTGCTGAGATAAATCCACGGGCTCTGGCTATTGAGCTGCCACGACCAGAAAATCGGCCGGGTAGGCGGCATGGTGTCGCTTAGAGAAAGCGCTGGTTTTTCCCAGAAGGTGGCATGACCCAGCGAGTCGTAAATGGTGAGGCTTGTATCCAGGGCCAGAAGGGCATTTTCGGATAAGGCTAAGTGCGCGCCTTCAGCGCGTACCGGCTCCGAGAAAATAAGCAGGCGGTATTCTCCCCAGAGATAGGTCTGTTTGGGACGTGGCGGAAAGGTATCTAACCGCAGGGACAGCCACGCTGTGCGAAAAAGACTCTCTGACGACTGGGGGAGCCACACCAGCTCAGGGGCGCCGTCCCATAGCGCATTCCCATTCGCATCCTCAAAGGCGTACGCTGGCCCAGCTGTATCCGGCAGATGCGCTATCTGAATGCTATCCCCCTCAGCGAGAAACCGATAAACTCCCGCTGTGCCCTGCACAAGGAGCCAGACAGGCTGTTTGCCGGACGGCGGCGGATGTAACCGCAAAACCCTCCCTAATGTATCCAGCAAAAGCGGCCTTGGCGATACGGGGTTCTTTTCGGTGAAGTCGCGTGCCCCTGGCCCTATCCAGAGCATACCCCCGGCATACGGTCTGGGTACCTTGACTATTAGGCGCTTCCCCCGAATCCGCCGCCATACCTCCGGCATACTGTCCTGGGGTGTGGGATTAACCCAGACTAAGGTAGGGAGCGCTTCTCCCCCCGGGTCTAAAAACTCATTCCATCGCAGCGTATAACGTAGGCGGCCTTTTCGGTCGTAACGTTGAGTCCAACTTTTGAGGCGGGGGGACCAAACATCACGCGGCCCGCCCTCCGGCGCCCGAATATTCGCACATCCTACCAGCAGGAGCCATCCCCCTACAAACGTCCCCCATCGCCTAAAGCTCATGGGACCAGCTTTTCTAAAACTTTTTGCATGCCCTCGCTTGCGGGTGCAGCTATTACCTCCACATCTCGCCGTCCTGTGCGTACGGGCTTTGGATCGATGAGGAACTTCTGCTTGGCTTGGGTGGCTTCGTCCAGGAGGCCAGCGGCGGGATAAACTTGCAATGACGTGCCCACGACGATGAAGATATCTGCCCGCCGTGCCCACGCCTCCGCAATCGGATAGAACGGCACCGCCTCCCCAAACCACACTACATGCGGCCGTAGCTGCGAACCCTCCTCACACGTATCCCCCAGCCTAATAGGCTGGTAGCCAATATCATAGACGAGGTTCTCGTTCTTGGTGCTGCGGGCTTTGGTCAGCTCGCCATGGAGGTGCAGGATGTAAGTGGAGCCGGCCCGTTCGTGCAGGTCGTCCACATTTTGGGTGATGACGATGAGGGTGTAATGGCTTTCCAGGGTTTTCAGAGCGAGGTGCGCGGGGTTTGGGGAGACTTCGGCAAGCTGGCTCCTGCGCGCATTGTAAAAGTCTAAGACGAGCCCGGGATTTTTCTCCCAGGCTTCTGGAGTGGCGACCTCGTAGATGGGGTATTTTTCCCAAAGGCCGCCGCTATCGCGAAAGGTACTTAGACCGCTTTCGGCGGAAATGCCGGCGCCTGTCAGGACGACCACAAGCTT
>JAPYWM010000046.1 GCA_028276345.1 Sphingobacterium sp. | reverse complement strand
ACCATCTTCGTGCGGCGACAGGCTTATGCTTTTTTGGGCGGGCCGCCCCTCGTGAAGATGGCTACTGGCCAAGTCATAGACGAAGAGACCTTGGGCGGAGCAGACTTGCATGCTACCCGCTCGGGGCTGGCGGACTTCCTGGCAGAGAATGAACTCGAAGCTATCCTGCGCGCCAGACAGATTCTCAGTCGCCTGCCGCGGCCTACCCCGCTCTTTTTACCGCGCGCAGCTCCCCCGCCCCGATACCCCCCCGAAGAAATCCTCCAAATCATCCCCCCCGATCCCCGCCAGCCTTTTGACATTCGGGAGCTGATAGCTCGCATCGTGGACGACTCCCGCTTCCTGGAATTCAAACCGCTCTGGGGTAGTACGCTCGTCGCAGGCTGGGCCGAAATCTATGGCTATCCCGTAGGCATCCTGGCTAATAATGGCGTCCTCTTCCCGGACTCGGCCAGTAAGGGCGCTCACTTCATTGAGCTGTGCAACCGCCAGGCCGTGCCTATCCTCTTCCTCCAGAATATCACGGGCTTCATCGTCGGCAGCCAGTACGAAGCCGAGGGCATCATTCGCCAGGGTGCCAAGCTCATCAATGCCGTTTCGAATAGTGAGGTGCCGCACCTGACGCTGATTGTAGGGGCTTCTTATGGGGCGGGCAACTACGCGATGGCCGGTCGGGCCTATCGGCCGCGCTTTCTCTTTACCTACCCTAATAGCCGTATCGCCGTGATGGGTGCCGAACAGCTGGCGGGGGTGATGGAGATGGTACAGCGTCAGGCCGCCGAAAAAGCCGGCATGCCCCTGGATGAAGCGCAGGCCGCCGCTTTGCGCGCCCACCTGATCCAAGAGATCGAGAAAACCTCCACCGCCTGGTACAGCACGGGCCAGCTCTGGGACGATGGGGTGATTGACCCCCGACAAACTCGCGAAGTCCTGGGTATTTGCCTGGCCATAGTGTATCAGCACCCGACTCAACCTTCTCAGCGCTATGGCGTCTTCCGGCATTGAACCTATTCAAAAAGTCCTGATTGCCAATCGGGGGGAGATAGCCCGGCGTATCCAACGTACTTGTCGGCGCATGGGCATTAGCACGGTAGCCATTTACAGCGACCCGGATCGCGAGGCGCCCTTCGTGAAAGAGGCTGACGAGGCCTACCCCCTCTCGGGCCAACCCCCCGCCGAAACTTATCTAAACGCCGAGAAAATCCTGGCGATAGCTGATCGGGCCGGCGCAGATGCGATTCATCCCGGTTATGGTTTTCTTTCGGAGAATGCGGCGTTTGCTCGGGCGGTAGCGCAGCGTTCGGCGGAGCGGGTAGCATCGGGCCGGCCGCCCCTTCGCTTTGTAGGCCCCCACCCCGAAGCCATAGCCCGCATGGGTTCTAAGTCAGAAGCCCGTGCCCTCATGCAGGCTAACGGCATCCCTACTATTCCCGGCTATTACGAGCCGGAGGCTTCTCCCCAAGTCCTCCAGGCAGCCGCCGAAAAGATAGGCTACCCCATTCTCCTCAAAGCAGCCGCAGGCGGCGGCGGTAAAGGCATGCGGATTGTACACAAGCCCGACGAGTTTCTTGAAGCTTTTCAAGCCGCGCAGCGAGAAGCCCTCAATGCTTTTGGGTCGGGCGAACTCCTGCTGGAGCGTTATTTCCCGCGCGCCCGACACATAGAAGTCCAGCTCCTCGGCGATAAACATGGCCACCTCCTGCATCTCTACGAACGGGAATGCTCCCTCCAGCGCCGCTACCAGAAAATCTTCGAGGAATCGCCAGCCCCAACCCTCCCTCCCGAAGACCGCCAACGCCTCACCGACACCGCTGTGCAGATTGGCCGCCTCCTGTCGTATGACAACGCCGGCACCGTGGAGTTTCTGTATGTAGGACCGGGCGAGTTTTACTTTCTGGAAGTCAACACCCGCTTACAAGTAGAGCATCCGGTTACGGAAGCGATCCTGGGGTTAGACCTGGTGGAGTGGCAGCTGCGCATAGCCGCGGGGGAGGCCCTTCCTTTCCAGCAGGAGACGCTTCAGCCGGCTGGCCACGCCATAGAAGTGCGCCTCTATGCAGAAGACCCCGCCGCAAACTTTCAGCCTTCCACAGGACGGATTCTCCTCTGGCAAGTACCCGACCTACCCTACCTTCGTGTAGATAGCGGCGTAGAAACCAGCTCAGAAGTCTCCCCTTTTTACGACCCGCTCCTCGCTAAAATCATCGTCCATGCCCCCACGCGACTGGAAGCCTTACAACGGATGACGTACGCCTTATCTCACCTCACCTGCTTAGGCCTGCGCCACAACCTCACTTTTCTGAAGCTTCTGTGTAGGGATGCAGACGTACGGGCAGGGACGTACGATACGACCTTTTTGAGCCGCCGGGAAGACCTTTCTAAGCAGCTGGGGACGGGTGTAGACCCCGATACGCAGGCGGCGTGGCTGGTTGGGCTGACCTTGTGGCGACTCATGCAGGCCTCTACGTCGGCGCCGCTCCCGCCGGACTTTCCGCCGGGCTGGCGAAACCTTCCCGACCCACCCCTCCCCTACGGCTGGCAAATAGATAACCAAACCGTGCTCGTCTCTTACCAGCCCCTGGGGCACCGACGCTACGCGTGTCAGGTGGCTACCCAAAAAGGGGAAGCGACGCTCCTCCATGCCACCCCACAGGAAATAACTTACGAATGGCAGCAGCGCCGTCGGCATTTACAGATAGCCATTTCGTCTGCGGATACGCATCTGCATTGGGTTCATGAGGCGGGAGTAGGCTATGGCGAGGTGCGCCTCCTGCCACGTTTTCCCGAGACGGAGGGTTCTTACCTGGAAAGGGGGCGTTACACCGCGCCTATGCCGGGCCAGGTCCTCCAAGTCCTGGTGAAACCCGGCGACATCGTCTCTCCTGGCCAGCTGCTGATTATTTTCGTATCTATGAAGATGGAGAACCGCATCACGGCCGCGGAGGCTGGCCAAGTAGAAGCGGTCTTCGTCTCAGAAGGGCAAACCATAGACGCCGGCACCGAACTCCTGAAAATCCAACCCGCATCTGAGTCATGAGCCTGCAGGAATACTTTCCCCGCATAGAGGCACTGGAAAATTTTGTCTGGGCACAGGTGGCGTGGTCCGTAGAAGGCGACACCCTGATCCTGACCCTTCAGAATCCCGCCCGTCGGAATGTGCTTAGCCCCACCCTCCTCAACGAATTAGCCTATGGCTTAACCTGGGCAGAAACCCAGCCTGGCATTAGATTTATTCGCCTCCGAGCCGCCGGGGAGGTATTTTGCGCAGGGGCAGACCTGCAAGCGCTGGGCGGGCAGACCGAAACCGGCTCCACCGTCCCCCCCTCCGCCCGACCGATAGTCTTGCATGCGCTTTTCCCGCTTCTGACCCGGCCGCTCATTGCGGAGGTTACCGGCGATGTCGTGGCAGGGGGGATGTTGCTTATCACCGGGGCGACTTTCGTCGTGGCGGCTCGCAGCACGCGCTTCTCCCTGCCAGAAGTGCGTCGGGGGCTCTTTCCGTTTCAGGTAATGAAGGCCTTATCGGCTTTTATGCCTGCCCGTATGGCCCTCTCCTGGTGCCTGCTGGCAGAGACTCGGACAGCAGCCGAGCTCGCCCCCTGGGGGATTGTCACACACCTGGTAAATACACCGGAGGAAGTATATCCTGCTGCGGACCAGCTCATTGTCCAGCTGCGGGAAGGCGCCCCCCTGGCCCACCAGCGGGGCATCGCTGCTTACCACCAGCTGAGCCGCCTCACCCATGAAGACCTCTACGCCGAACTCCTCAAACTCGTTCAGACCGAAGACTTCCAAGAAGGCCTCCTCGCCTTCCGTGAAAAGCGCAAACCTATTTGGAAAGGAAAATAAACCCATTCACCATGCGTGATAAAGTCGTCATCACAGCCGCGCTGACAGGCGTCCTCGCCACCCGAGACCAGTGTCCTTACATCCCCTATACCCCCGAAGAGATCGCTGAGGAGGGCCGCCGCGCCGTAGAAGCAGGCGCTGCCATTCTCCATATCCATGCTCGCCAGCCCAACGGCCTCCCCGCTTTCGATGTGGAAACCTATCGGCAGATTTACGAAGAAGTACGCAAACGAACCCCCGACGTTATCGTTAACTTTTCCACGGGCGCCGTGGGCCTCCCCCGTGAGGAACGCATCCACCACATCAGAGCCCTCAAACCCGACATGGCCGCCCTCAATATGGGTTCCATGAACTACGCCATCTATTCCCCCAAGGCTAAGCGCTTCTACCATGACTTCGTGTTTCAGAATCCCTTTGGCGATATTCAATACTTCCTCGAAGTCATGAGGGAGGCGGGCACCCTCCCAGAAATGGAAGCTTTTGACTGCGGGCACATCCATAATGCCACGCCCTTTATAGACATGGGCATTCTACGACCGCCCTATGTATTTAGCTTTGTGATGGGGGTGATGGGGGGAATCCCAGCCACGACGGAAAATCTCGTTCACCAGGCTCGGAGCGTACCTCCTGGCAGTCACTGGCAGGTCATTGGGATAGGCCGTAGACAGTGGGCCCTTGTTGCTGTAGCCCTTACCCTCGGCGGCCACATCCGCGTGGGCCTGGAAGATAACTTTTACCTTCCCGAGGGCGAGATGGCCACCTCCAATGGCAAGCTCGTAGAAGCAGCTGTGCGATTTGCCCGCATGCTGGGCCGCGAACCCGCTACCATCGCCGAAGCTCGGGAAATGCTTAATTTACCGCTCCGCACCTGAAGTCATGTTAGCCGGCACACCCTTAAAGGGGCAGGTAGCCCTCGTCACCGGTGGTGGCAGCGGCATCGGCTACGCCATCGCCAGCGCCTTGCTAAAAGCCGGGGCTACCGTCATCATTTGCGGCCGTAATGAAGAAAAGCTCCACCGAGCCCTCCAAACACTCTCCGAACTGGGACCTACTCAGGCCTTCCGGTGCGACATCCGTAACTTAGAAGAAATCAACGCTCTCGCCGATCAGATTCAGACCCACTACGCAGGCCTCCACCTCCTCGTTAATAATGCCGGTGGCCAATACCCCGCCCCTGCTGAGAACATCACCCCCAAAGGCTTCTCCGCTGTCATCCAGAATAACCTCATCGGCACATGGAACATGACCTATACAATGGCGACTCGGTTTTTTCTCCCGGCCCGGCAGGGTGTCATCCTCAGTATCATCGCGAATATCTACCGGGGGTTTCCGGGTATGCTGCACACCGGTGCGGCTCGAGCCGGCGTTGAAAATCTCACGAAGACCCTGGCGGTGGAGTGGAGCCGCTATGGGATTCGGGTCAATGCTATTGCGCCCGGTATCATTGACTCGTCAGGCCTTGCGCAGTATCCCGAAGCCCTCAAACAGGGGCTAACCGAAAAAATCCCCCTGCGTCGTCTCGGCACCCCCGAAGAAGTAGCGCACCTGGCTCTCTTCCTCCTCTCGCCTTACGCAGCTTACATCACCGGGGAAACTATCTACATTGATGGGGGGCAGCGTTTATGGGGCGACCTTTTCCCGCTGGTATGAAGGCCTCAAATCCTATAGAAACCCGTCTCTGGAAAGAACCCGGTCCGATCACGCATCTGCATGCATTCTACTACTGGGAAAAAAACACGCCTGAGGCGGTTTTCATGCGGCAGCCTTATGGAAAGCGCTGGCATACCATAACCTGGCGGCAGGCCGGCGACCAGGCTCGCCGTATTGCCACCGCCCTCCAGGCCCTCGGCGTAGAAAAAGGCTCGCTCGTCGGCATCCTCTCTAAAAACTGCTACCACTGGGTCATCGCAGACCTCGCTATTGCCATGCGTGGCGCCGTCTCTGTGCCCTTTTACGCCAATCTCGCCCCCCCTGACCTGCGCACCGTTCTGGAAAAAAGCGAGGTTACACACCTCTTTGTAGGCAAGCTGGATGCCGGTTACTGGGAAAAGGTCCGCTCCGTCGTACCAGGGCACATTCGGCTCATCCACTTCCCCCCCTACCCGGGTCATTCTCAGGTTTCTGATGGCGAAAGCTGGGAGGCACTCCTACAAAAGTATCCCCCTTTACAAGACGCTTATCGCCCTACCCTGGAAGACCTCTGGACTATCCTGTATACCTCCGGTACCACGGGCACGCCCAAAGGCGTGATGCTATCCTATCGCTGTCCCTTCCGTTTCATGGAACATGAGCGCCGCTACAATGACTTCGGCATTTTTGAGATGCCCACCTATCGTCTTCTATCCTACCTGCCGCTTAATCACATTGCCGAACGCATTGCCGTAGAGGTGGCGGCTCTCTATAGAGGAGGCCATATTTCATTTGTGGAGTCGGTGGATACTTTTGCGCAGAATATCCAGCAAACACAGCCGACGTTCTTTTTTGGGGTGCCGAGAATATGGCAGCGTTTGCAGCAGGGCGTATTAGAACGGTTGGGGGGAGCGGAACGTTATGAAAGGCTGATGCGGCTTCCGCTACTGGGTGCCCTTCTGAGGGGCTATATTCGCCGAAAGCTTGGTCTGGCCAAGGTGCAAGTAGCCCTAACAGGGGGGGCCATCACGCCCGACCCTATCAAAGACTGGTTTCACAAGCTGGGTATACTCCCACGGGAAGTTTATGCCATGACCGAGAATTGTGCCGGCTGCACCGTCATGCCCCGTGGACAAAATAAACCCGGAACCGTCGGAAAACCCCTCCAAGAAGTGCGCCTCAAAATAGACCCCGATACAAACGAAATCCTCATGTGGGCGGACTGGGTGATGGACGGCTATTACAAAGACCCCGAGAAAACCGCCGAGGTTATTCGGGATGGTTGGCTCCACACAGGTGATACCGGCGAGATAGACGAGGCGGGCTTCCTCCGGATCACGGGTCGCCTCAAAGACACCTTCAAGACCGCCAAAGGTCTTTTTGTAGCGCCAGAGCCCCTGGAGACGCCTTTCGCCCAGCTGCCTTATATGGAACAGGTTTGTCTGGTGGGACTGGCCCTTCCCCAGCCTATCCTCCTGGTCACCCTCTCCGAGCTGGGTCACAAAACGCCTCGCCCCCAGGTAGAAGCCGCCTTCTTAGAGATTCTGCAAACCGTCAACCACCCTCTCCCCACCTACCAGCGCATCGCCCGCATCGTCCTCCTCGCTGACATTTGGAGCATTGACAACGGGCTCCTTACCCCTACCCTCAAAGTCCGCCGCCACCAGATCCACCAGCGCTACAGCCCCTTCTATGAAACCTGGCTCACCAGCCCGCAAACAATCATCTGGCATAAACCACAAGAACAACCTGCACTCGTATGAATAGCAACCTGACCCGTTACTACTTTACGGAAGAGCACGAACTCTTTCGACAAAGCCTGCGAAAGTTCCTGGAAAAGGAAGTTCTCCCGCACATTGATCAGTGGGAGGCCCAGGAGCAGGTGCCGCGTGAGCTCTGGCGAAAGTTTGCCGAGCAAGGGTTTTTGGGCTTTCACTACCCGCCCGAGTATGGCGGCGCAAACCTGGATTTCTTTTACACGGTCGTCTTCACAGAGGAGGTTTCGCGGGTTTTCTCGGGGGGCTTCGGGGTAATTCCCCTCGTAACCCAGTACATGTCCACGCCTTATATCTACAAGTATGGCAGCGAATCCCTTAGGCAGAAGTACTTGCCGCCAGTCATTCGGGGGGAGAAGATAGCGGCGATTGGGATTAGCGAGCCAGGGGCGGGCTCCGATGTGGCTAACATTCAGACCAAAGCGATCCGGGAGGGCGACTGGTATGTCGTATCTGGCCAGAAGACCTTTATCTCCAATGGCTATTATGGGGACTTTGTCGTCCTGGTAGTGAAGACACAGCCAGATGCGGGCCTGAATGGCATTTCCCTGCTCGTAGTAGACCTGGATAGCCCCGGCATCACCCGCAATAAGCTCCGCAAACTGGGCTGGCATGCCTCAGATACGGCAGAGCTATTCTTTGACCGGGTGCGCGTGCCCGCTGAAAACCTCATCGGCGAGGAGGGAAAGGGTTTCTTCTACCTGATGGAGGGCCTCCAGCTGGAACGGCTCGTGGGGGCTATCGGTGCCATCGCCGGCACCGAACACCTCATGGACTACACCCTTGAGTACATGGCCCAGCGGCATGCCTTCGGACGGCCTATCAACCGCTTCCAGGTGCTGCGGCACCGCATGGCTCAACTGCACGCCGAGACCCAGGCCATCAAAAGCTTCGTCTACCATGCCTGTAGACTCTTCGCCGACGGCATCTACGCCGTAGAAGAATGCACCATCGCTAAACTCTTAGCCACAGAACTCGCTAACAAGGCCGCCTACGAGTGTCTCCAGATGTTTGGGGGATATGGCTACATTGAAGACTATCGCGTCGCAAGGGCTTATAGGGATGTACGTATCCTCACAATCGGGGGCGGCTCTTCTGAAATCATGCGCGAAATCCTCGCCAAAATCCTCATAGACGACAGAAGCTATGCCTCACCAGCGGCGGCCGCTTCCACTTCGGCTAATGGGGACTCGTCGCTACGAGAGGTGCTGGAGCTCCTTCGGAAGCGGGTCGAGGGCCCCCCTATCGGCGTGCGCATCGGCCTCAAACTGGGTTCGCACCAGCTGGTACTGGACGGGACAGGCCAGCA
>JAPYWM010000045.1 GCA_028276345.1 Sphingobacterium sp. | reverse complement strand
CCGGATATGCGGCAAAGGCTGATACAGCCCATACAGAAGCCCCGCATGGCGCTGCAGGTTTTGCACGACTGGATACGGCACGAAATAGCTCCGCAGCCAGAGCCAGGCCTTATGCCGGGCTAAGTACTGCCGGAGTCGGGCCTCCTCCACTGCCGTTTTGATACTGCCTGCAATGACGAGGGGAGTGGTGGGTTTTTGAAGAGTCTCTTCCAGGGCCTCCCAGACGCCCCAGCTCTCGGTGAGGTTGCCCGTGATGAGGTGGTATGCTCTCACTAAGTTGGGAAGGAGGGGGGGAGCGTTTTCCACAGGCACGAAGGCATTGGGCAAAAAGCGAGACGACGTCAAGGGAAACAGACCCGCATAGGCGTATTCGGCTAAGTTATAGCCTGCAGGCCGAGCCCCCTTTGCCACCCACCACACCAGGGACCTCGTCCAGCGGCTGCGCAGCTGATAGGCAGGGTCATGCCGAAAGTTAGCGCCGTAGTCTTCCCGCACATCCCATACCCACTTCCGATGCCCCCTCAGCCGCATAAAGGCCGCCGTAAGGGGTTCTGTAACCACCACCCATCCCCGCTGCGCTGAGATTGCCCTCAGGTAGGAGCATGCCCACGGCTCCTCCATAATCGAAACTCGTATGGACGATGGCCCTTCGGGTGGGGATAAAAGCTGACGTAGAGAAGCATCGTCTATCTCCCCGGCGAGGGGGCCTTCTATGGTGAGAGGGGGCATGGGCCGCCCCATTAGATGCACGGGCCAGCGCCTTGCCAGGCTACGGGAGAGCCGGTAGTAGCCCCTCGGATGCCATACGACATCCCGCCCTAAAAGAACCGTGACATAGTTTTGCATCATGGGCAAAGTAGAGGTTATTCGGGGAGATATCACTCAGATGGGGGTGGATGCGATTGTCAATGCGGCGAATGAGGCGCTCCTACCGGGGGGTGGGGTTTCAGGGGCAATCCATCGGGCGGCGGGCCCAGAGCTGGCTGCGGCCTGTAAAGCGGTCGCGCCCTGCCCCACCGGCGAAGCGCGCATCACACCGGGCTTCCGTCTACCGGCTAAATGGGTTATTCACACTGTCGGCCCCGTCTGGCACGGCGGCACCCACGGCGAACCCCAGCTCCTGGAAAAAGCCTACCGCTCCTCGCTCGCCCTGGCCCGCCAGCACGGCCTGCGAACAGTTGCCTTCCCCTCCATTAGCACCGGTATCTTCGGCTATCCCTTGGAAAGCGCCGCCCCTATCGCCCTGCACGTACTCTTAGAAGAAGCGCCCCACTTTGACGCGCTTTACATAGTCGCCTTCGACGAAAAAACCTACGAAGCCTACCAAAAGGCCTACGAAGCCCTGACTACCTCTTAGTCCAGCGTCCAAACCCACCGCTCCCCCGCAAAAGACACCTCCATCATAGCTCGCTCGGCGGGGCGCGCCTCCCCAATCACCTGCGCCGAAATCCCATAACGCGCACTTATCGCTATCACCTCCTGCGCTGCTGTCGGCTCCACATATACTTCTATGCGGTGCCCCATGTTGAAAACCTCAAACAGCTCCTGCCACGGGCGTTTCCCCTCTAAAAGTGCAAAGACCGGCGGTAGGGGCAAAAAGTTTTCCTTGCGGATATACGTAGCCGGGAAATACTTGAGGGCTTTTCGCTGGCCGCCGCCTGTGCAATGAATCACGCCATAGATCGCCCCCCGATGCGCCTGGTAAAGCTCCCGCAAAAGGGGAAGGTAAGTCCGGGTCGGACTAAGAAGAAGCTTGCCCAAGGCCTCCCCCACCACCTCCGTCAGAAGCGTATAAGAACCCTGATACGGCCGGGAAAGCGCCGGTTCCACTGTCTCCGGATACCGGCGGGCATATTCCTCCGAAAGGAGCAGATACCGAGCCGCCGTCAGCCCATTGCAACCGATGCCGCTATTGGGAAATCGCTCATACGTGGCCTGCCCGTAGCTGGACAGTCCCACTACCACGATAGGGCGCTCTGGCCGACGAATAGGTAGAAGGGCTTTCTCCGGCACACGCACAGCTGCCACCGCCTCCAGCCCCACCGTCCGCACCACATCCGTCATATCTGCCGTCTCTCCCCCACCCACCTCCGCCCGAATCCCCAGCTCATTCAGCCACTCCACACAATGGTATACACCCCGAATCACCCCCTGCACCACCTCATCCGGAATCTGCACCGCATTCCGAGTAACGACCGTAGAAAACACAAACCCCTCCGTCGCCCCTACGCAGGCTAAATCATCCGTATTCATGATGAGCGCATCCTGCGCAAGGCCCTCCCAGACTGACGCATCGCCCGTCTCTTTCCACCAGAGGTACGCTAAGATTCCCTTCGTCCCCACGCCATCCGCATGCAGCGCAAACCGATACGCTGGGTCACCCGCTATATCCGGCAAAACCCGCGCAAAAAACCCCTGACTTTCCGCCCCTACGCCCCTCAAAAATGCCTTATGAGCGGAGACGCCCAACTGCCGATACCAGTCGCTCACTCGTCGGATTTAGCTTTTCGGCGACCAAAGATAGAAAAGTGTACGAAACGTTCCGGATGAATGCGCAGCTCGTCTAAAAGTTTTTTCAGACTGAGGGTGGTAGCCTCCAAGTTTTTGTAGAGGGAAGGGTCACGAGCCAAATGGCCGAGGGTACCTTCGCCTTTATTGATAGCGGCAAGGAGAGAGTCCAACTCCTGGGTGGTACTTTGGAGGTTGTGGAGGAGGGGGGGAAGGTTCTGGGCGAGGGAGTCAGAGAGGCGATGGGTACTGGAAAGAGTGCCCTGGAGAGCGGGGCGCAGCTCCGCAATAGTCGTATCAAGCGTGTGCAAGGCACTGCGCAGCTGCGCCGTGACGGGCGAGACTTCCCTCTCTACCGTCCGGGAGAGGCTCTGAACCCCCCGCACCATTTGCGGGATCGCGCCAGTGTCCGCGATGAGCTTATTGAGATGGGTAGCCGTTTCATTGAGCTGGGCTAAAAGGCGGTCCAGTTTATCCCGCACGGGCCGAAGCTCTTGCAGGGCCTTATCCACTGTACCGGTTGCCACGCTATCTTGCAAAGTATCGCCGTTCATGGCGAGCTTTTCCGCTGTGCCAGGCACTATCGCCAGCCCCTTCGTCCCAATAAGGTCTAAATTGACGATGGTCGCCCGCGAGTCTACCGGAATCGGTATCTCCCGAAACGCCTCAAACGTTATGAGCACCTCCCCTGTGCGGGGATTGAACCGCAAGTCCGTTACTTGTCCCACCTTGTAGCCCCGATAGAGAACTTTATCGCTTGTAGAGAGGTTGTCGGCATTCTCAAAGACGGCATAATAGGTATTGTAGCGCTGAAAGATGGAATGGCCTTTGAGGTAGTTGAAGCCGAAGAAAAGGGCCACGGCCGCCACGATGAAGATGAGGCCGATCTGAGCTTCTCGGGAGAGTCGCATGACGGGCAAAAATAAAGCCCTCGCGCCAAGCGAGGGCTTGCCAAATAGCGTACCCGCCTTACGCTTATTTGAGGAATACGATCAGGATAGCCACGACTTCTGCGATGAGGGCCACCCCTTCCACCAGAGCCGCCGTGAGGATCATGTTATTGCGGATTTCTCCGGCAGCGGAGGGCTGACGTGCAATCCCTTGCAGGGCAGACGAAGCCAAGGTGCCAATCCCAATACCAGCACCTATTACCGCCAATGCAGCGCCCAGTGCAGCGCCAAAATAGTGAACTGTACTCGCTTCTAACCACATATCGCTCGCAAAGGTATGAAGACTTTTTCAATGCGACTCTTCCATCGCCATCCCGAGAAACACCGCCGACAGCATAGTGAAAATGTACGCCTGCAAGGCGGCCACCAGCGTCTCCAGCGCCATCACAAATAATCCCAGCAGCACCGAAAACACCGACACGCCCAATCCCACCACTGCACTCTTTAGCAACGCCGCCAGAATAAAAATCAGCCCAATGATGGAGAGCGTCATCAGGTGCCCAGCTAAAATATTCGCAAAAAGACGCATCATCAGCGCAAAAGGCTTCGCAAACATCCCGATGATCTCTATCGGCATCATGAAAAACTTTAGCCAAACAGGCACGCCCGGATACCAGAAAATATGCGACCAGTACGCCTTAGATGCACTAACGTGAATCACCAGAAACGCTATCAGCGCCAGCAAAAAAGTGAGCGTGATATTGCCCATGATATTCGAATTAAGCGGCGTGAGGCCAAAGAGATTGCTCAGCCAGATAAAGAAGAATACCGTCAGCAAAAACGGCATGAAGCGGTCGGTATGATGGTGGAGGTTTGGGCGGGCCACCTCGTTCCGAATGAAGAGAATCACCGGCTCTAAAATCCGAGCTGCGCCCGTGGGCACGCCATTCTGGGTTTTTTGGTAGGCTTTGGCCGCTGCCCGTCCAATCCACAAGAGGAGCATCCCCACCAGCAAAAGCTGAAACGCCGTCTTCGTGAGCGACAAGTCCAGTATCGGCTGGCAATCTATGGCGGCTATTTTGCCATCCGCTCCTAACGTGTAGCCGTGCTTTTCTAAGTCTGCTTTGATTTCGGCCTCCGTGTGTCCGTGCACAAAAAAGACCGACAACCCCCGCTGCGGATGGTACAAAATGCGCGGCAGCGGAACCGCTATGGCAATGTAATGCCGGGAGCCATCGGGATTTCGTCCCCAAGGGATGTCCGTAATGTGCCAGTCGTAGCTATCCTTCACGTGCTCCAGGATGAAGCTGGTGGGAACCTCTTCGTTTTCTGTACGCGCCCAGGCAAGGGCCAGCGGGAGGAGGGCAACAAACCACCGTCTCATGCGGGGCGCAAGTTACGAAGAAGCCGGGGGTCTCTGACTGCTATACACCAGCCCCAGCTCCAATCCCATGAATAAAAAGACCTCTCCCACAAAAAGCACCAAAAATGTCTTCACATGTGGGTCAAACGCCAAAACCAGCCCAACCAGCATCACCGGCAAAACCACCAGCCGAATAAGCGCCGGCACCACCACGGCCTTCGCCAGCGCCTTATCCCCCCGGCTCTGCAAAGTATAAATAAAAATATGCCCCACCCCTAAGATCACCCACATCAGAAGCGCCGCCAGAGCAGTCCTCGTATCCGGAAAAACTGACCACAGTAAGACATGGAGAATAACACCGCCTGCCACCAATCCCCCCATAATCCAGTAGCCTTTTCTCATTTTACAGCCGGAGAATTCGCCACAGTACATGCCCTACTCCCAGCAGAAGCCCCCCTAAAAGGCCCCATGGCTTTGTACCAGCATACCTATCCAGCAGGTATCCCAGCACGCCCCATATTCCCAGAATCGCTATCAGCTCCGTGGAGAGGGTCAGATAAACCATCCACGCCTTAGGCGGTGGGGTTTTTTTCGGCTTCGGCATACAGAGCCTCTATCGCATCCTTGTAGCGCTCTAAAAGGATGCGACGCTTCAGTTTCAACGTCGGTGTCAGCTCCCCCCCTTCAATCGTCCACTCTTTCGTGAGCAAAATGAACTTCTTCACCCGCTCATACTGGGAAAACTCTTCATTGACCTTATCCACCTCCCGCTGGATGAGGGCGATTACATCGGGGTGATGCACGAGGGCTTCCCGGCTCGTCACGTCAATGCCATTTTCCCGCGCCCACTTTTCCAAGTTGGCAAAGTTGGGCACCAGCAGCGCCGCCGGAAACTTCCGGTATTCCCCAAAGACCATCGCCTGCTCAATGTAGAGCGAGCTTTTGAGCTTATTCTCAAGGGGCTGCGGCGCAATATACTTCCCGCCGGCGGTCTTGAAAATTTCTTTCTTGCGGTCGGTGATAGCGAGGAAGCCATCTTTATCCAAGCGGCCAATATCGCCCGTATAAAACCAGCCATCCTTAAGCACTTCGGCAGTCGCCTCGGCGTTTTTATAATAACCCACCATGACATTGGGGCCTTTGACGGTGATTTCGCCTTCCCCTTCGGGATAGCCTTCCAAGGGCTCTATGCGCACCTGCACACCCGGTATGGGACGCCCTACCGTCCCCAGCCGAAATGCATCGAAGGTATTTACAGCAATAACTGGGGAAGTTTCGGTCAGGCCGTACCCTTCCATGATGGGGATACCAGCCCCCCAGAAGATGCGACCAAGGTGCTTAGGCAAAGCCGCCGCACCCGTCACAATCACCCCCACATTGCCTCCTAAAGCTTCCCGCCACTTGCTAAATATCAGTTTGCGGGCTACGGCCAGCTGAAGTTTATACGTCAAGGGATAGCTGTTTGCCCTTTCCGGCTCATAGTCTTTTACCAGGTTCATCGCCCAGAAAAAGAGCTTTCGCTTGAGGCCGGTGAGCGTCTGCCCCGTGGCCATGATGCGCTCATACACTTTCTCTAAAAGCCGGGGTACCGAAGTAAAGACATGAGGCCGAACCTCCCGTAGATTCGCTGCGATGGCATCCAGGCTCTCGGCGTAATACACCCCTATGTCCATCGCCAGATACGTGTAAAAGACCATCCGCTCAAAGCTGTGATTGAGTGGCAAAAATGACAGCGCTCGGAGCCGTTCTCCCCCTGTACTCCGCGGAATGAGATTGAGCGAACGCACAGTAAGTACATTGGAGACGATATTGTGGTGCGTGAGGATGACCCCCTTCGGCAGGCCCGTCGTACCCGAAGTATAAAGAAACGTCGCCCAGTCCTCGGGCTTAATGGCCTGCGTATAAGGTGTGAGGTCTATAGGGTTAGCCTCGCCAAGCGCTAAGAACTGGTCAAATTGTTCTACCCCTTCCTCAAGGTCAAAAGTGTAGACTTTTTCGACGGAGGGGCAGTTAGGCAGGATGCTTTTTAGTTTCTGATAGATGTCGCCGCCAGCAGAGAAAACGAGGCGGCATTCGGCGTGGTTGATGACATACTCATAGTCTTTGGCGATGGAGTTAGCATAGAGGGGCACGACGATGACGCCTATGGAAGTGGCCCCCAGGTCTACAAAGTTCCATTCAGGGCGGTTGTTGGAAACGAGGGCGATGCGGTCGCCTTTCTTGAGGCCCAGGTGAAGGAGCGCGCGGGCCACAGTCTGGGCTTTACGGGAGACCTCTTCGGTGCTGTAGGTGACCCATTTGCCGTGGGCTTTTCCAGCGATACAATCTGGACGGGGGTACTTCTCTAAGGCCTCCTTGAGGATATCTGGCAGTATATGGATTGCCATGAGGCAAAGATACAATATGGGGGGCGGATGCGGAGAGAGGTGGGTGGTAAGCCGGGTTCTGTTTCTACTTCTGCATTTCTCTGAGCGGCCTACCCGCCGGCTATGGGGGTGGTCATCGCCGGCTACTTGGCCTTGCACCGGCGGGGGGTTACCCATGCGGAGGCTTTTACCCTCCGGTTTCACCCGAACCCCACGTGGGGCGGTGTGGTTTCTGTGGCCCTATCCGTCAGACGACCTTGCGGCCGTCAGCTCCTCCTTGCGAAGGACCGCCTACCCCCAGGTGCCCGGACTTTCCTCTGGCGTTTGCCAGCGCAGAAGCCCCCCCCTTCACCGCTCCGCCCGCGCTTGGTCAATACTCATAATCCGGAATTCTGCCCGCCGATTCGCCTGCTCATCCGCGTCCGATAGCTCCGGATAAATAAGTGGCTGTGACTCCCCATAACCTATCCATGTGAGCCGCTTCGGATCGATGCCCTTCTGCTTGAGATAGTTCACCACTGCCTTGGCCCGGTTATTGGAAAGTTTGAGGTTATACGCCTCACTGCCGTTGGTGTCTGTGTGCGCACCAATCAAGATGCGCAGGGTGGGGTTGCGCTCTAAGAGGACCGCCAGCCGATCCAGCTCCGGCACCGCATCCGGCCGGATATCATACTTGTCAAAGTCAAAGTAGATATTCTGCAAAACGATCGGCCGCGCTATCTCGATGCGGTCGAGATAAATATCTATGTCCGCTTCCAGGTCCATAGACTTTGTAGCATCCCGAGTGGAGACCTGGACTTCATTAGCCAGATATTCGGGGGCGTTACCGATGAGCTTATAGTCTTTGCCCGGCTGGAGGGCAAAGCGATATTGTGCACTCTGGTCAGTATTAAAGGTGTCCAGCGGGATGAGCTGGCCTCCCTTCATTTCATAAAGCGTCACCGTAGCGAAGGGAATCGGGAGCTTAGTAGCGGCATCCCGCACAGTCCCGTGCACCGCCAGCTCTATCACAGGCCGGATGATACGCTTGACAAAGTAAATATCGTCGCGGCCCCGTCCACCCGGCCGATTAGACGCCAGATAACCCGCCGTATCTTGCTTAGTCCAGAAGAGGGAAAAGTCGTCATAGGAGGAGTTGATGGGGACGCCGAGGTTTTGGGGAGGGGACCAGGTAGCCAGACGCCCTTCCGACCGGAAAATATCATATCCCCCTAATCCCGGATGTCCATCCGAAGCAAAGTACAGCGTCTTCCCATCCCGCCCGACGTGGGGGTAAATCTCATTGAAGGGCGTATTGATGATTTTTCCCGCATGGACGGGGGCGCTCCACTCCTTGCCGACCTTTTGGGCGTACCAGATGTCTGTGCCGCCTAAACCCCCATCCCGGTCCGAGACAAAGTACATGATATTCCCATCCGGCGAGAGGGTCGGCTGCGCATCGTATGTGGGAACCAACTTTTTCTTGCCTTTTGAGTTAGCGACCACTTC
>JAPYWM010000044.1 GCA_028276345.1 Sphingobacterium sp. | reverse complement strand
ATCAAAGCCTGGTCTATAGCCACCTGGTCCAGCGCAGAGAGCCCCTCCAGCGCCGGCGCAATGTGAACATGGATATTCTGCACGGCCTGACGGACGCCTTTCCCGCCAAAGTGGGCCTTATCTCCATCTCGCAGTTCTAAGGCTTCATGGGAGCCGGTGGAAGCCCCCGAAGGCACAGCCGCTCGCCCCTTGTGCCCACTGCTGAGCACCACCTCCGCCTCTACGGTGGGAAAACCTCGCGAATCCAGTATCCATCGGCCCCGAATTGACGCAATCCGACTCATGCGGCAAAAATAGGCGTTTTACCTACTGCCCCGGGCGGAAAGAAAAGCACCATCCCTCTCACCGCAGCACTGCTATCGGCCCTTTGTACACCTGCACCTTGCCCCGCGCCTCCGGCACATACTCGTACACCCCCTTCGGCACGGGGCAGCTGCCACACCCCCAGCCGGCCCGACACTGTCTACCCGAATGCCATTCAGCCGCACGGCCGGCGTCGTCTAAACCTCCACAAGCTCTCGTAACACCCACCCCTACCAGGTAGGGAGAGGATGTGTGAAAACTTTTCGTACTTTTGCGAGCATGGGTGAGCCCTTTGATCCTCAGAAGACACAGCCGTTATCGGGAGGGAACGAGCCGCCAGTCCCGCCAGTGAATCCGCCGTTTGATCCGGGGCGCACGCAGGTGATGGGGTCGACGCCGCCATCTCCTGCCCCTATGCCCGGCGCAGCGCCTACGCCAGCCTTCGACCCGAAGAAAACCCAGGTCATGCCGAGCGGACCGGTACCCCCAGGCTTTGACCCCAGTAAAACGCAGGTCTACCAAGGCCCCGGGGTCAGCCCAGCCCAGCGCCCCGCCCCTACAAACCGCAAACTCATCGGCTGGCTCGTGAGCTTCACCATCCACCCAAACGGCGTGGACTTCCGCCTCTACGAAGGCAAAAACACCATCGGTACGAATCCCTCCTGTGATATCGTCCTACAAGACCCCCAAGTCTCCGGCCACCACCTTACCCTCCTCATCCGCCCGGGCACGAATGCCGTCCGCTTCAAAGATGAGTTTAGCACCAACGGCACCCTCGTCAATGGCACCCCCACAGACGAAGGAACCCTCCAAGATGGCGATATCATCAAAATCGGGAATACCGAGCTGCGCTTCCGGAGCGTCTGAACCTGAAATAGAAACGTCCCGCCTATACCGAGCGTAGTGCGGAGTGGGCCGCTATCAAAAAAAACCTATACGCCCAGACCGCGTGAAGCGCTTCTGCCTATCGCCCGGGCAAGGACGTGCAGGCTGGGGGGAAATGACGGATGGCCGCAAAAAGGTCTCCTTCCCAGTGCGCACCGGCAGGGTATGCTTGCAAATGGTATAACTTTGCAGCAATGAAGCGGGTGTTACTCAGTATTTTGAGTGGCTGGCTGGGGGTAGCCCAGCAGGCGGATGTCATTGTCTTGCTTGAGACTTCGCAGTACACCTGTGGGAAGCCCACGCAAGTGGCTGTCCAAGCACTCTGGGAGCTTCTCTGTAACCAGTCGCCTGGGCGGGTCGCTTTGGGCACCTTTTACCGAAAGGGGGAGCGGGGGTACGTAGACTGGAAGACGACGCCTGTGCTGGAAGGCGGCGGAAAACCCTGTGCTGCTACCCTCCAAACCATCAAGTCCCGGTGCGACTCGGTGTATGTGGTGCACCTGCTGGGTGCGCTGGAGACAGCCCTGCGGGGAGACTATGTGCAAGCCCCCGTGGTGGTGGTCTTAGCCTCGGGCATGGATATGACCCCCGGCCTGAAAGACAGTGACATTCTCAAACTGGCCCGGAAAAATAATGTGCGCATCCATGCCCTTTCCATGGGGTATTTAGCCAATAACGATCAGGCCCAGTCTCTCCTGAAACGCATTTCCGGGCAGTTTGAAGAGGGCGCTGTGAGCGGTCTGTATCGGGTGGCCGACCCCCAGAGCGGGTCTTATCAAGCGGAGGTGGAGGAGTTTTTATCGGCAGTTCTGACGAGGGGAGGCGGTGGTAGGGCCGCTTCGGACAAGACGGCGATCCTTTCTTCTGAGGGAGAGCCGGCTGTACCTAAGGCGGAGGGCGGTATGCCGCCTGTACAGATGCCCTCTTCTCAGCCTTCTGGGCCAGACTACACGCTGTGGATCCTGATTGGGGCTGGGGCGCTCGTGCTGATAGGGCTGATAGTGGTTTTAGCGACGCGCAAGCCGGCTCCACCGCCGCCAGCACCCGCAGCGCCCCCCGCACCGCCTGCCCCAGCTGTCCAAGCGCCACCTACCCCCACTCTGCGCCGATTGGTCATTCATTACCCGCAAGGCACGCAGGAGGTGCAGCTTTCGCCTTCGCCGGCGCCTATCACCCTTGGCCGCGCCCCAGATAATACCATCGTCATTTCAGACCCTACTGTTTCGAGCCGTCATGCCCGCCTCTACCTCCAGGGCTCCCAATGGCACATCCAGGACCTGGGCAGCACCAACGGCACGTTCGTCAATAACGTCCGGGTTACGCAATATCCCGTCCGGACGGGGGATCAGATTCGACTCGGGGCTATCGTCATCCAAATTGGCTAACAGAATGAATAAGCCCACCTGGGCGGCTGAGACGCACCTTGGCCTCCACCGGCAGATCAATGAGGACCGATACGCGGTCTTTTCCTGTCCCTTAGGCGAGGTATTTGTGGTGTGTGATGGGATGGGCGGGCATGAGGCGGGGGAAGTGGCCGCTACACTCGCTATCCAGACGATTCAGGCAGTGCTTTCGCAGGCGGGGACGGGGGAGCGCCCGGACTACTGGCTAAGGCGGAGTTTGCATGCAGCGCACCTGACCATCCAACAGGCGCCAGCCCAGGGCATAGGCAGCTCACACATGGGTACCACAGCCGTCATACTTCTCCTGACCCCTCATGGCGAAGCCTGGTGGGCCCACGTGGGCGATAGCCGCCTCTACCTTTACCGCCAAGGTCAGCTCCAAACGCTGACCCGCGACCATAGCCTCGTCGCCTGGTATGTGGAAGCCGGCTTCATTACCCCGGCCCAGGCTTACCGCCATCCTGAAAGCAACCAGCTCTTGCTTTCCCTGGGCGGCGGAAAGGATATCTTTCTTGCCGAGGCCTCCCCGGTGCCCCTGAAAGTTCAGGCAGGCGATAGCTTTCTTCTGTGCAGTGATGGGCTCTCGGGCTATGTGCCAGAGGAAACTATTGCGCAGATTCTGGGCAAGGCCCAGCCCCTTCCAGAAAAGATCAAAGCCCTCATCCAAGCAGCCCTCAATGAGGGCGGGTATGACAATGTCACTGCTATCCTGGTGGCTCCCGAGCTAAAAGCCGCCCCCTCCCCGCGTGAGCGGGTGCCTTACTTAGTAGGGCTCGGCCTCCTCATCACCGGCGTAGCGCTGCTGGCCGGAATGGGGGGCTTTTACCTTGCCGAGAAACGTAGCGAGGCTCCCCCCCCTGCCTATGCAGACTCTACACGAGCACAAACACAAACCTCGGCAGATTCCCTGCGGCCCGATACTTCTAAACGCGACTCCGCGGCACCAGCCCCCCCTACGCCCGCAAAAAACTGAGAAGCGCTTCCGCTTCTTCTACCACGAAGCGTCCCGAGGCCCCCAACGGAAGGGGGTAGTTTTCGGCCACGTGACCCACTGGCACCCCCATCGCGAGCGGCCCTCCAAAGTCCTTAGTCACATCCGCCACCATTTCTTTGAGGGTTCGGCTGAAGGGACGGGCTTCGTCATCTGAGAGGGCTGAGTGGGCCCCGATAAGGAGGCCCCGACTCTGGTGAAGCCACCCTGCATTCCGCAGGTGCCACAAGAGCCGGTCCAGCCGGTAGTAATACTCCCCTACCTCCTCCCAGAAAAGCAGCGCCGGCCTCCCGAAATGGCGATAGTCCAGAGACGTGCCCACCAGGGTGGATAGGAGGGAGAGGTTGCCGCCCAGCAAGTAGCCTTCAGCGGTGCCCTTTTGCCAGGCGTGCCAGGGCTGGCGTCGCCATCGGAGAGGCAGGGGGTCTTCTCCCCGCAGAAGGCCCATCAGACGCTCCAGGGCGGCTTTCGTGAGGCGGTGGGGCACCTGCACGGCCACCGGCCCATGTAACGCCACTACCCCCGCAAACACCGCCCCCCACAAAAGCGGCGTCGCATCACTAAAACCAATAACCCACTTCGGATACCGCCGAAAGCCCTCCCACCTGAGCGCCGGCCAGATACGCGAAGAGCCATGTCCCCCACGCACTACCCATATCGCCTGAATACGTGCATCATCCAGCATTTCCTGCAAAATCTTTCCCCGATGGGCGTCTGTCCCCGCAAAAAATCCATCACTGGCATATAGATCCTCCGGCTCAAAGACCACCTGCCAGCGCTGCGCTTCGCAGAATTGAAAAAAAGGTTCCAGTTCTGAGGGGAGCACCTGACGGCTGGGGGCTACCAGGGCTATGCGGCTACCGGGTGTGAGGGGGGCCGGCCACTGCATGCCTCAAAGGTAGTTTGTCAAGTAAGAGTATCTTTGTCCCATGAGCTGGCTGATTAGCTATGAGGCGCCGGCGACACCACCGCCTGCGTTGGACTGGGAGCGCCTACCTTTTGGCCGGATATTTAGTCAGCATATCGCGCTGGCCTACTTCCAGAATGGCAAGTGGGATGAAGCCCGCCTCCAGCCGTTCCAGGATTTTCGGCTCCATCCGGCTACGCATGCGCTGCATTATGGGCAGGCCCTTTTTGAGGGAATGAAGGCCTACCAGCGACCCGATGGCACACGCTTTGTTTTTCGCCTCGAGGACCATGCCCGTCGCCTCAATCTCTCCGCAGCTCGCCTATCTATGCCTCCTATTCCCCTCGACCTATTTGAAACGCTTTTGCGAGAGCTTCTCCTGAAAGAGTCCTACCTTTTCCCCCCCACTCTGAAGCAAGCCATCTATATTCGGCCGTTTTATTTTGCAACAGACCCCTATGTGGGGGTGCGTACCTCAGAGTCGTATCTATTCGCCATTTTTCTTTCGCCGGTGGGGCCTTATTATACACAGCCTGTGGCTGCTTACGTGGAGACCGAGTACAGCCGGGCCGCACCGGGCGGCACCGGAAATGTCAAGATGGCCGGCAACTACGCGACCGCTCTCATCAGTAATGCCCGAGCGCAGGCCGCCGACTGTCAAGTGACGCTATGGCTGGATGCTTGCGAAAAGCGCTGGGTGGAGGAATTCAGCACCATGAATGTGTTCTTTGTCTGGAAGGATGGACGAGTTACGACGCCTTCACTGGAAAGAGGCACTATCTTAGCTGGCGTTACTCGGGATACTATCCTCGCCCTTTTGCAAGCGGCAGGCCACCCCACCGAAGCCCGCGACATTTCCATCCAGGAAGTAATAGAAGGCATTACAAGCGGGACGCTTGTAGAGGTATTTGGTACGGGCACTGCCGCCACGGTTATCCCGATTACGGCGCTGCACTATCAGGGCAAGCGGTATGAGCTGTCTGCCGCCCAGCCTACCATCGCCGAAAAAGCCCGGGCGGCCTATTACAGCCTCTTAGCCGGTGAAACCACCCTACAACCCGACTGGATATGGAAGATATAGCGCATTTACGGCAGGAGTATCGCCGCGCCACCCTCTCCGAAGAAGACCTCCCCGCAGACCCCTTCGTCCTTTTAGAGCGGTGGCTCGCCGAAGCCATTCAAGCCCAGCTCGTAGAGCCCAATGCCTTTGCGCTGGCTACCGCCGATGACCGCCCCCATGTGCGCATCGTCCTCCTCAAGGGGTTTGAGCCGCCCTATCTGTACTTTTATACGAACTACCAAAGTGCAAAAGGGCGAGAGATAGCATGGCAGCCGTGGGTAGCAGGGTGTTTCTGGTGGGGGGAGTTAGAGCGACAGGTGCGGTTTGAGGGGGTAGCCTCCCCCGCCCCGCCTGAAAAAAGCGATGCCTACTTTGCCAGCCGGCCATACGAGAGTCAGGTAGGGGCAGCGGCTTCGCCTCAGAGCCAGCCTGTGCCTAACCGCGCCTTCCTGGAAGCCCGCTTCAAAGCCATTCAGACCCTTTATCCCCCGCCTGGCCCTATTCCACGCCCACCACACTGGGGCGGCTATCAGATAAAGGTAGAAAAGCTGGAATTCTGGCAGGGACGGCCCAGCCGCCTCCATGACCGCTTTCTCTACACGCGCGAAGGCGACGGCTGGAAATCTATCCGTTTAGCGCCCTGATTTTTGTTACTTTGAGCTACGATGGACTACACCCGTTTGCGTACGCTCGGACAGCTCAAAGCCGCCCAATACCGCACCCGTTCTGTCAAAACCGAACTTCGAGAAAACCTGATCGCTGCCCTACGGGAGGGTCGGCCGCTCTTCAAGGGCATCTATGACTACGATGAGACGGTTTTGCCGCAACTTCGTACGGCTATTCTGGCCCGGCATGATATTTTGCTTTTAGGGCTGCGGGGGCAAGCCAAAACGCGTTTAGCTCGCCTCATGGTAGAGCTCTTAGACCCTTACATTCCTGCCATTGAGGGTACCGAACTCCCCGAGGACCCTTTTCACCCCATCACCGCCGAAGGCCAGCTCATCGTTACCGAAGCCGGCGATGACACCCCCATTCGCTGGATCGCCCGCGAAGAGCGCTACATCGAGAAGCTCGCCACCCCCGATGTGTCCGTAGCGGACCTCATTGGGGACATCGACCCCATTAAGGCGGCCACGCTCAAGCTTCCTTATAGCGACCCGCGCATCATCCACTATGGTCTGATTCCCCGGGCGCATCGTGGCCTTTTCGTCATCAATGAGCTGCCTGACCTTCAGCCCCGCATCCAGGTAGCGCTCTTCAACATCCTCCAAGAAAAAGACATCCAGATTCGCGGGTATAGTTTTCGGCTGCCGCTGGATATTCAGTTTCTCTTCACGGCAAACCCGGAAGATTATACGCAGCGGGGTACCATCATCACGCCACTCAAGGATCGCATTGGGAGTCAGATTCTGACCCATTATCCCCGCAGCATTGAGAGTAGCCGGCGCATCACCCAGCAGGAGGCTCGTATTCACCCTGACACCAAGGCCCGGGTCATCATGCCCGACGTGGTCGCAAACACCATTGAGCGGATTGGCTTCATCGCCCGCCAGAGTGAGTACATTGACCAGAAAAGCGGTGTCTCAGCACGTCTTACTATCACTACGTACGAGTGTGTCATGGCTACAGCGGAGCAGCGCTGCCTCCTCCAGGGCGAGTCCCACACCACCGTCCGCCTCATAGACATATATGGGGCCCTCCCCGCTATCATCGGCAAAATCGAGCTCGTCTATGAGGGCGAAAAAGAAGGCATCCAGACCGTAGGCTTCCACCTCTTCCATAAGGCTATGCGGGAGGAATTTTTAGCACACTTCCCCTCCCCCGAGAAGTTTCGCCGCAGCTCCCAGCCTAATCCCTACAAGCCCATCATTGATTACTTCAATGCCGGCAATACCCTTTCGCTTTCCCGGTGGGCGTCCGATGCCGAGTACCAGCAGCAACTGCGCAAAATCCCCGCCCTCCTGCAGCTCGTAGAAAGTATGCGCCTTCCCGGCTCCCCCTACACTTGGATGGAACTTGTCCTCCACGGCCTCGCCGATCTCTCGCTCCTCGGCCGCGCCGTATCCGAACAGGAAATCACCCTCAAAGACATCCTCGGCGACATGCTCAAGCGCACCTCCGACGACGATGACGAGGACGAAGAAGAAGATTGAAAAAATCGTCTCGGCCCCCCTGCTTCGGCACCCGCCGAAGAGCGTCTCGGGAAACCCTATATTTCTCTCACGCAGAAGGTAATAGGCCTCTCCCCTCTCATGCCTGGTGGTCAGCTCTCCGGGGGAGCGCAACGCAAGCCTCAAATTTAGCCGCAGGGCAAACGGGCGGCCAGATAGGGAAACATAAGCCCTGCCCAATCTATAAAATGCTTGTGTCGCCGGGCCACTATCGGAAAGGTTTTAGCATCTATCGCCTATCAGACGCAAGATCGCAGGAGAATATAGGATGGGCCCCCGCCTTACTTTTTTTCTTCCGCAGCCCCCACGTTTATCTGCTCTTCTTTGAGCTCTATGAGGCGCACGGGGGAACGGGCAGGAAAAAGGCCCGCCTTAAGCAGGATGCGCTGCCCCTCAGGCCCGGCCAGAAAGGCAATAAAGCTGGTGGCTACGCCCATACGGGGCTCCCGGTTGAGTGCCCACACAGGTCGCACTAGCGGATAGTACCCCGGCCGGATATATCCTGCTACCGGTGGATAATAATCTGTACGGCCTTTCCCGGCTACCCAGAAAACCCGTACCCGCTCCAGGAAGCTCTGACTCACCGAGTCTTGCGGATTGCACACCCATGAGGCCCCCACAAAGCCCACCGCCCGCACATTTTTCTCTACAAAGTCCAAAATAGCCGGCAAACTATCCAGTCGGTATAGTTTAGCTTGGGGAAGTTCACCAGATAGGAGGCTATCTCGCAAGTACAAGAAGACACTGGAGCCAGCACCGGCTTCTACGACGAAGGTGTAGGGATTGTCTGGTCTTCCCAGCCAGGCACGAAGGCTATCCCAGCGTAGCGTAGAGTCGCGCCGATTTGGATGGCCGATGACAGCGATCCCATCCCACGCCACCTGCACCCGCTTGGGGATGATTCTG
>JAPYWM010000043.1 GCA_028276345.1 Sphingobacterium sp. | reverse complement strand
CCGGCCATTTGGCCTACGCCCACGACGCGCTGGCCCGGCTTCACTAAGAGGCGGGTGATGATACCATTCGTGGAGGCATAGACCGACGTGCGCTGGTAGTTGATACGGGCCTGCTGGAGGTTGGCTTCTGCGGAGCGGAGACGATAGAAAGCGGCCTGAACGGTACTGCGGGCGCTTTTGACCTGAGACTGGGCGGCAAGATACCGAGTCCGGGCGGCATCCCACTCGGCCTCGCTAATGGCTTTTTTCTCGTAGAGCTGCTGAGCCCGGACGAAGTTGAGCGAGTCCTGGAGGAAGATGGCTTCTTGAGCGGCGGCGTTAGCCTGGGCAGTCAGATAATCGGCCCGGGCGGCTTCTACGGCGGCCTGCGTCTGCATTAGTGCCACCTGGTAGTTGTCCGGCCGAATCGTCATCAGCACCTGCCCCGTGCGTACCGTATCCCCCTCCTTGACGTATATCTGAACCACCTCCCCAGAGACATCCGGACTAATGGGCACTTCCAGCACAGGACGGATAGTGGCCGTCTCCGTGATATAGGGCCGAATGGTGCAGCGCTTGATAGTATCTACTTCGACGAGGGGGCCTTGGCCGGAGGAGCAGGCCGGTGTTATCCAGAGGCTCATGACTCCCGCCAGCATGAGGGCAAGGAAAAGCACGTATCTCATAGGTTCTGATAGTAGCCGGTGTAAGCGAGAAGGAGGAGGGTACGGAGTTTTAGGTCTAAGCCGGCCTGAGCAAGGTCTATCTGCGCTTGGGTATAGGTGAGGAAGGCTTCCCGGAAGGCCCAGTAGGAAAGCCGGCCGGCCTCGTACTGGGCTTGCGCTTGGAGATAGGCCTTTTCGGCGGCGGCCAGACTGCGCTGCGCCGCCCCATACGTAACCTGCGCACTCTCCCAACTTAGGTACGCACTCTCAATCCGGCGCTGGACTGCCTGCCGCTGCTGAAGCGCATTGACCTGTGCCGAAGCGAGATTCGCTTCGGCACGCACCACTTGGGCTCGCCGACGAAAGTTCTGAAAAATAGGCACAAACACACTCAGAGAGACGGCCTGGTTGAAGTTTTCCCGCACCTGTCTCTCAAAGGGATACGGCTGGCGGATAATCTGAAAGGTCTGCGGGTCAAATCGCACGTCACCGGCATTAGAGGAGTAATTGGTTTGCAGAGAGGCGGAGAGAGAGAGGGTAGGTGCATAACCGCTACGGGCGGCTTTGAGCGCATAGGTCTGAACCAGCGTGCGAAAACGGGCCTCTTCCAGCTCCGGCGCGTATCGGAATGCCGCCTCCACGACTTCATCATGGGTGAAGGTCTTTTCGGGCACGGGGAGGCCGATAGTAAACTCCACCGAGTCCGGCGAAAGGCTTTCCCACCGCATGAGCAGGAGTAGGTTGAGTTTGTTTTCCCGGTGGCGGTTGTAGAGGGCGATGTACTGGGCTTCTTCCCGGGCTTTTTGGGCCTCGAGGGAGAGAAGGTCCAGCGAGAGGGTCTGGCCAGCTTCTACCTGGGCTTGCAGGCGCTGAATCTGGGCTGAGAGACGTTCTATGCGCTGGCGCTGCAGCTCTATGGCGATGGAGTCGCCTATGGTTTGGAAAAACTGCGTGAGGGCTTGGGCGAGCACTTCGGTCTGAATGCGCCGATACGTAGCATGCGTCAGAAGGCGGGCGTATTTAGCCTGGCGGAGGAGGTAGTGGTTAGCAAAACCATTGAAGAGGGTGAGGCTGGCGGAGAGGCTTGCGCTGCCAAAGGTGGTGGTTTGTTGCACCCGGCTGAAGGCGAAGGGGTCGAAAGTCGTACCGTAGTTCTGGCTGAGGTTGGCATTGGCCTGGAGGCTGGGGAGGAAGCTCGCTTGGGCTTGGTAGTAGTCCCAGTCGGCGGAACGAAAGGTTACCGAGGCGGCGAGAACCTGGAGTGAGGCCTCGGCGGTGCGCTGCAAAAAGGTTTCCAGCGTAATCCAGCGTACGTTGGGCGCCGGAAAGGGCGGCAGCGTCTGCGCCAGCCCTAACGTCAGAAAAAGCAGCAGGCGGAGCCTCTTACGCATAGGCCAGCCAATGAAGCCGATTCGGCAGACGCTGGAAGTAAAGGGCTTCGCCATTGGGAAGGCCTGTCGTCTCATCCGGGTACAAGGTAGTATAAAGGGTAATGGGATGTTGCACTTGCGCTCTAAGATACGCCGGAAGGGCACTTTGCCAGCGCTGAAGGGTCTCTTCGGGGCTGCGCACAGCAAAGGCCGCCTGCCGCACACCCGCCTGCATGAAGTACACTTCTATCCCCTCATCTTCCAGGTCTTGCAGGAGGGTGCCTGCCGACAGCGGCGAAAGGTCCAGACTTTCTATTTCAAGGAGGGCGAGACCCTGCCGCGCCAGTCGGATAGGAGGCAGCGGCGTATAATCCCGATCGGTAATAAGCGTCCCTTCCTCATGGGGCGCGAAATAGGGACGAATGTAAAGGGGGATATTTGCCAGGTGAAGGGGCCGCAAAGTACGGGGATGGAGGATTTTAGCGCCGTAGAAGGTCATCTCAGCGGCCTGGGCATAGCTCAGCCGGGTGAGGGGCGTGGCATCCGGATGCGCCTTCGGATCAGCCGAGTAAATGCGCCCAACGTCCTTCCAGGCAATCATCCCCCGGGCTTTGAGGTACGCAGAAAAGAGCGCCGCCGAATAGTCCGAACCTTCGCGTCCCAGCGTTACACTATGTCGTCGGAGGTCCGATGCGATGTAGCCCTGCGTCACCACTAGCGGATACCGCCGAAACCGCGGCAAAAGGTCCGCATCAATGCTGGCCTGCGTCGGCCCCTCCAAAATAGCCGGCTCGGGATAACTCCCATCCGTGATGAGGAGACGCCGGGCATCTACCCAGTCGGCATCGTGCCCATGATGAGTAAGGTAAGCATGTACAATAGTGCTGCTGACCAGCTCGCCAAAGACTAACACCCCATCCACGCTCTGCGTGTGGGCCTCCGAAAGGGTCATCAAAGCTTGGGCACGCTTGTAAAGGGGCTGCCAGTAACGTTCCTCGAGCGTAGCTTGGAGACGAGCAGCTACCTCCGGAGGAAAAGCCTCCGCTATGAGGTTGCGGTAGAATGCCGCTATCTCCGCATAAATAGCCTCCATCGCCAGGGCATCATTGCGCAGAGCCGCCTCAGCCAGCCGAAAGAGCCGATCCGTGGTCTTCTCAAAGGCCGAGACAACAAGCAGGTAGGGTTCCTCCACGCCCGCCTGGGCTAAGACTTGGGGCAGCTGCCGAAGGCCCGCCGCATCCCGGAGACAACCGCCCCCCACCTTCATCACCCACATGCAGCAAAGGTAGGAGAGCTTTTGTTTCTTTGTGCATGCGCCATCGGGTAGATTTTTTGGTGATAGGGAGTGGGGTAGCGGGGCTGTTTTTCGCCCTCCAGGCAGCCGCCCACGGCGAGGTGCTCCTGATTACCAAAGACCGCCCCGAAGAAAGCAACACCACTTATGCGCAGGGAGGGATTGCGGGGGTTTTTTCTTCGGAAGACAGCATTGAGTCGCATGTGCAGGATACGCTTACAGCAGGGGATGGGCTCTGTCGAGAAGCCATGGTGCGAACGATCATTGCGGAGGCACCCGCGGTGATTCAAAGCCTGATAGAGACATACGGGGCGCAGTTTGACCGGGATGAGAGCGGACAGCTCCTCCTGGCACGGGAAGGAGGGCATTCGCATCCGCGTATTTTGCACAGCCGGGATGCCACTGGCGCCGAAATCAGCCGCGTCCTACTCGAGGCCGTGCGCCGCCACCCCCGCATTAGCGTTTGGGACCACGTCTACGCCCTGGACCTGATTACCCAGCACCACTTAGGCATCTACGTCAACCGCGGCTACCCTGGCATCGCATGTTACGGCGTCTACGCCCTGGACCTCCAAACCCAGGCTATACACACCATTCTATCAAAGGTGACAGTCCTCGCTACCGGCGGTGCCGGCCACGTCTACGAAGTCACCACCAACCCGCCCGTGGCCACAGGCGATGGCATCGGCATGGCCCTCCGAGCTAAGGCCAGACTGGCCAACATGGAGTTTTATCAGTTTCACCCCACGGCCCTTTACGAGCCTGGAAAGCGGCCGGCCTTCCTCCTGACAGAAGCCCTACGAGGGGCCGGCGCCAAACTGGTAGACCCTCTTCACCATCAGCCTTTCATGCATAAGTATCATCCCCAAGAGGACTTGGCGCCTCGCGACCATGTGGCCCGCGCCATTGACACCGAAGCCAAAATCGCCGGTCTACCCTATGTATACTTAGATGCGCGCGCCGTGGAAAATCTCCCCGAGCGGTTTCCGACCATTTACGAGTATTGCAGGCGAATAGGGTTAGACCCGCAGCAGGACCTTTTGCCGGTGGCTCCAGCGGCCCATTACATGGTGGGGGGCATAGACACCGATGAATGGGGGCGGTCCTCTATCAAGTACTTGTACGCGCTGGGGGAAGTGAGTTACACGGGGCTTCACGGCGCTAATCGGCTGGCCTCTAACTCCCTTCTGGAAGCACTGGTGATGGCTCAGCGAGCCGCCCAAGACGCCTCTGTCCTACTCCGCCACCGCACCTACGAGGAGGCCGTGCCCGATTGGGACCCCAGCGGCACCAAACACCCCGAAGAGCGCGTTCTGATTAGCCACAACCTCGCCGAAGTGCGCGGCCTCATGTCCCAGTACGTGGGCATCGTCCGAACCGTCTTTCGCTTAGAGCGGGCCAAGCGCCGCTTAGAGCTGCTCTACGACGAAACGGAAGCGTTTTACCGGCATACCTATCCTTCTCGGGAGCTTTTTGAGCTGCGCAATCTCATTGCCGTAGCCTATGCCGTGGTGAAAAGTGCGCTGATCCGGAAAGAAAGTCGGGGGCTCCATTACATTTTAGACTACCCCCACAAGCGGGAGAAGGCGTACGACACGCTGATATAGCCTTCTCCTTCGGGCGGAGCGCGTCGGTAGAGCATGTGCGTTTCATCCGCTGTACCCTTTCGCGTCCGCTGAGAAAAGATAAAGATGGGGAAACAGCCGAAGTTACAACTCTGGGAACTCCCCGAAATCCCACTTGTACCCTATACCTCCAACGCTAAAAAGAGTATGTCGTCTGTTTGGGGAGCTGGGCCTCGCCATTGGGCTATCGCCTCTTTTAGAAGCGCCACCTGCTCGCTTAGGTCAAGGTACTGATTCACTTCTAAGAACCGGGCCAGCCGATTGGAAGAGAACTTTTTGCCCTCGGGGTTCAGCTGATCAATGACCCCATCGGAAAATAGATACAACCGATCCCCCGGCTGGAGATAAACAGCTTGGAGTGTGGGGATGGATGCGGTGTGCGAGCTGATATCGGAGCGGCTGCCGCGAACTTGATGGAGCTGGCCCTGCCGGAAAATCCAGAGCGGACGCCGTGCGCCTAAGTATTCCAGGCGCATCGTGGCCCGGTCATACTTTAGGAGGGCCAGCTCAAATCCTTCGGTTCCTTCGCCCATAGAGAGCACAACCCCCTCTAAAAGCTCTTGGTATAAACTGGATAGGTTACCTATAGGCTGGCGGCTGGCTCGCCATAGCGAAGTGAGGGCATACACACTAATGAGCGCAGCGGCGGCGCCATGCCCCGTACTATCGCCCAGCGCCACAAATACACCCCCTTCCTGCGGCGCATAAAAGTAAAAATCGCCTCCTACGCCGTCTAAGGGCGCATTCCATACTTGCGCATCCCGAAATGTTTCTCGCAGACCCTCCACGGGCGGAAGGAAGCGCCTAAATATGCGCTCTGCATAAGAGCGAGCCTCCTGAATATCCCGCAGCTGCGTCTCAAGCTGCTGAAGGCGCTTTTTGTCTTCGGTGATATCCAGCTCAATAGCCATAAAGTGGGTTACGCGATTGAGCTCATCGGTGAGGGGCGTGATGTAGAGCCGCAGCCAGTAGGGACGCCCATCCCGAGTATAGTTTAGAATTTCCTCAACAAAGGGTTCCTTCTTGCGGAGTTTTTCTCGTATTCTAGCTATCGTATTCGGATCCGTGTCGGGCCCTTGCAGGAGCTTACCTGGTATTTTGCCTTTTACCTCCTCCAGCGTGTAACCCGTCAGTTTTTCAAAGCCGCGGTTGACCCAAATGGCCTTGCCTTCTGCGTCAGTAATAATAACCGCATTATCGGTGTGTGCGGCGACAGCTGCCAAGAGGCGAAGCTGCTCGCTCTGGGCCTGTAAAGTTTCATTAGCTCTCTGCAGGGCCTCCTTAAGCTGCGTAAGCGTCTGTACCTGCTGGGCAAGCTCTTCGGCATACTTAGCCAGCTCCTCCTGGGTATGGTGGAGTTCTGTTACATCTCTAAGGACTAAAGCGAAGAGGTCCTCCTTGAGCCGAATCCAATATCCCTGTAAGAAGTAGGTCTTGCCTTCTGAGTTATACGCAAATGCCACTTCGGCCTGCGCACGCCGCTCTGACCAAAGGATAGCCAGAGCGTCAAACGGCGTCAAATTGGCTTTGAGAAACTCGTACGCAGGAAGCGAAAAGGACTCCTCTACATCTAATCCAAACAAGGAAATGCCGCCCGGACTCACCCAGACAAACCTATTCGCCTCAAGGTCTATGACGAATATAGGATCCGGAAAAACATTGCTAATTAGTTGAGCGACTTCTTGAAGGTCGCGATTACGTTTGCTGGTTAGCAAGGTGATGGCTTCCCAGAAAGTAGGCATAGCAATACATATCAGCCATGACAGAATATAGCAACAAAAAATCAGGCTCTGGGGTTCCGGCCCCTGGCTGCCTTCTTTGCGGAGCGATGCCATCTCAAGGCATGTCCCCCCTTTGAGGTCTCCCCCCTGCCGTAGATAGACGAGGTGCTTTCGCTCCTACTTAGGGCAGTCGGACACAGGATATCATTGAGCTGCTGAGTGAGATAGCTTCTTACAAGTCTATCCACACGCCCGCATACACCAGCCGCCCAATAAAGGGCGCTCCGTACGCCTGGAAAAACCGCCGCCCCAAAAGGTTCGTGCCCCCTACTTTGTAAGTAATCTCGGGAGTTTTGGCTGGTCGCAGCGAGAGCTGGGCATCCAGCGTGCCATACCCCGGCACATACCCCGTAAACTGCGGCGACCCCTCATACCAGAATCCATGTACCCACCGCCAGGTTACTGCAAAGCCCCAATAGCGAATCTCCCAGGTCTTTTCGCCGAGGGTGATGCGGCTCACGAGGTCGGAGGCAGAGAGGCCGAGGTTGTATTTGTGGGGGGGCGTGTTGAAGGCGGGAATGATGGGGTCGGTATGCGGCGGGATTTCCCGAAAGACACTCCTACCCCAGAGACGATTGCCAAAGCGTGCGAGATCATTCATCCATCCACCGCCTTTATTCAGGACGGCATAGGTGTAGCTGCCGGAGAAGGTGTATTTTTTCGCGAAGAAGTAGTATAGGCCGATGGCGAAGCCTTGGGTGGTGACGATTTCGGAGGCGTTGGCGGAGAGGCGGTAGATTTGGATGGGGGTACCGCCCACGAGGTCGGGCACGGTTGAGACGAGGCGGAAGCCCAAAAAGTCCCAGTACCAGCTGAAAAAGTAGCCGGCGTCGATGAAGAGTCGGTTTTTCCAGATGCCTTTGTAGCCGATTTCCCAGGTGCGGAGGCGTTCGGGCCGCACGCCCGGCACGAAGATGGGCTCTAAGTAGCGCTGGTTGTTGGTGGCTAAGAAGTCGTAGAGGTTTTCCAGGGGGATGATGTTGCCCATGCCGTTGGGATTGCCTTTGAGGATAGCGCGGCCGACATTGTAGTAGAGGTACTGGTCTTGGAGGGTAGGGTATCGCAGAGCCGAAGTGTAGGTAGCCCGAAGCGTGTGCGAGGGCCGCACCGCATAAGTGATCATGATGGCGGGGGAGTAGATGAAGTTATACCGCAAGGCGCGTAGGGTTTTTTGGAGGGAGGGGCGGTCTAAAATATGGCGCTCTCGGACGAAGTTTTGTTGGGCATCGGCGCGGGCGGCGAGGTTGAGGTGGAGTCTATTATCCAGCCAGCGGGTCTCTAAGTGGGCGAAGAGGCCCCATTCATACAGCTGGATGCGGCGGTAGCCTTTGGAGGGGTCATTGGGGTCAATGAGCGTATCGGCAAAGATGGTGCCGTAGCTGCGGGGCCGATACAGGCGGTAATTGCCCCCGGTGTGGAGGGTGAAACGTTTGCTGAGTTTCCACTCGTAGGCGCCTTGCAGGTGGTAAAGGGAGGAGTTATCCACGAAGCGGCTGCCCCCACCCAGAAAGGACGGATTAGAGGTGATGCGCTGGAAAGCGGCGTTGAACTCCGGCGTGCCAGGCAGGAGGAAGCTCCGACAAGTATCGCAGAAGCGCCGGCTACTATCGGCATACGCTCTGGCCAGTTGGTGCCAGATTACCAAGGAATCCCAATACTGCTGAATAAGCACGGCATACACGCTGTCAAACTGCGGGCTGATGTGACTAATTCCCATCCGACGCAAACTATCCCGCAAAGACCGGGAATAAAGGTCATAAGCGTACTTGTAATCCAAGCTCCAACGGACGCTGGGTTTAGTGCTATTCTGCAAGAGCAGGGCCGTAAAGACGATATCATAGGATTTCCCCGCGTCTTCGGTGGTGTGGTAGGCGCGGATGTAGTAGTTAGGGCCTTTCCATTCCAGTTTGTGCTGGAAGAAGATGATATCGCGGATGCTATAGCGGTTGTCGCCCTGGTAGACGGTGGTGCCGGTGCCGAAGTTAGCGGTGTATTCGAGGCGGGTGGTAGGCGTAGGACGAAAGTAAAGTCCGGCGCCGAGTTTGATACTGCGGGCGG
>JAPYWM010000042.1 GCA_028276345.1 Sphingobacterium sp. | reverse complement strand
GGGGGTCTATTTCGGGGGCGTGCTCTTCGCCCCATTGCTGGGAGGCGAGGGGAACCCCCTCCACGAGGTAAGTAATACGGGTGCCGCCCAGCCCTTCCAGAAGGGGCTTTTGGAGGAGGGGGCCGGCTCCCGCGAGGTAGACCCCCGGCACTTCCCGCACCTGCTGCGCTAAAAGCCCCTCCGGCCGTATCTGCCGTTCCAAAGCACTTAGCGCATGCGCGTGGCCCCCACGTTTAGCCGTAATCACCACCAGGCACTTAGGGAAGCTGTCTGACGCTACATCACCTTGGCTGAAATACCTCCTAAAAAAAAGCCGCCCGCCCTTGAAGAAAAGGCTATCTCGCCGCCCCTCCTGGAAAAAAATCACCGTATCCAGGAGGTTCTCCTCTCCCACCCAGGCCATCAGCCGGATAGTATCCGCGCATGCCGGAATCGCGAGATGCACCTGCTGCAAGGAGTCCGCCACTACAATGGGCGAAAACGTACTCCCGGTGAGAACTATCCGGACAGGCACGGCTTTTTCGCCTTCTATTTGGATGCGGCAAAATTCCTCTGCCTGCTGAGCCAGAAGAAACCCACCGACCACGCAAAGCCCCCACCAATGCATCTTTTGGTTACTTTGCTGCAAAAGTAAGACAGGGCCAGAATACGCTACCTTTGTGCTATGGGTGGGCGTTGGCAGGCGATCTTGGGCTATCTGCTTCTATCGCTGGTGGGTATTGCGGGGAGGCTTTTCCCGCATCCGCCGAACTTCACGCCCTTGGAGGCCTTAGCGCTGTATGGGGGGGCCTGGAGTGCGCGCCCCTGGATGGGGATAGGCCTGGTGCTTTTGGTGATGGGCATAACCGATGCGGTGCTGGGCTGGCACAGCCTCTGGCCTTTTACCTGGGGGGGTATGGTCGTAGGGGTGCTGCTGGGGCGGTATCTCTTTCGCATGGCGAATCTCTGGCAGGCCATGGCCGCTGCCCTCACCCAGGCTGCCCTGTTTTTTCTCGTCACCAACTTCGGCGTGTGGCTGGGGGGGTGGTATGGGCTCACGTGGAGTGGGCTCCTCGCCTGCTACGTGGCAGCTATCCCCTTCTTCCACTATCAGCTCCTTGGCGCAGTGACCTACACGGGTCTTTTCTGGTTTTTGTACTACCGAGCCTTCCCCGCCTTGGCTGGAAAAAGCCTTTCTCCACGTCAATCCTAAATGAACCGACTGCTCGGCTTTCCCTGGCTTGTTTTTGCGCTTTTCCAAGTAGCATGCAAAAAAGTAGAGAAAAATAGCAAGTCCGCGCCTTTGCCGGCTTACCGGGGGCTCTTCGTCCTGAATGAAGGCCAGTGGACCCTCAGTAACGCCAGCATTGACTGGATAGACCCGGCGTATCAAGCCGATATCTTTCAGGCGACGGTTGGCGAACGGCTCGGCGACGTAGCCAATCACTGGGTACGCGACCAGGATACCCTTTGGATCGTGATGAACGGCGACCGGCTCCTGCGCAAGATCCAACTCCCGACTTTCCAGCAGATAGGGACACTCTCCTTTCCGCTGGGTAGTAGTCCGCGAGAATTTCTCCGCCTCTCGTCAGAAAGAGCTTACGTCAACTCCCTCCTGGATGCTAAAATTTATCGCCTAAACCCTGCTACGCTGACGCTTTTGTCGCCGCCCATCACCGTGGAAAACTACATGGAAAGCCTCCTACCCGCGCAGGGACGGGTGTGGGTCTCCTGTGGCAACTACGCCTACCCCGCCCGTAATAACAAACTGGCTTGCATTGATCCCGAGCGGGACAGCGTGCTCTTTTACGTGACCCTACCTGTGGAAAATCCCGGGCCGCTTCTGCAGCTTCCCAATGGGGATATCCTCGTCGGGTGTCGGGGCAACTACGCTGATCAAAAGGGGCTTTTGGCGCATATTGACCCCCACACCGGCCAAATCTTGCGTACTGTCCCCCTCATCACGTCCGTCTTTCAGCTTAGTCAGTATGGCGATGCGGTGTATATGCTCACAGACTCTGGTATCACCCGGTACGATCCGACATCAAACCAGGTGGACTACGGTTTTCTCTCTAAGGGGCGGCTGGGGCTACCGGCTGAGCACCTGCTGTATGGGTTTATGTTTGACAGCACTTCGCAGCGGTGGCTGATTGCCAATGCCCGAGTGGGCGGGGTGCAGGGCGAAGTGATCTGGGTAAGGCCCGACAAAACCATAGAAAAGCGTCAAGACGTGGGCGTCTTCCCAGCTAAATTTTTGCGATACCCATGAGTCAAGACGAGATAAAGCCTGGCGGAACGCTGATTATTGGCACTTCTACGCTGGCTATCTGGGTGGCGGACCTCATTGCGCATGAGGGGGGATTTGTGTATGGCTTTACGCCGACGAAAGAGAAGGAAGCCCGAGAGGCAGAGGAGCTACCGATTTTGCCGCCGATCACCCAGGCGCGCATGTGGAAGATCATCGCTCGGCGGGAGGCGGATTATGTGATTGCGCTGGCGGAGCCGGAGCAGCGGGAGCGAATGGCTACGCAGCTCTTTGAGCGGGTGAAGTGGCCAGCCCGCCCGGTAGTCCATGCTTCTGTGTACAAAGCCCGTACTGCCGATGTGGCTGGCGGCGTCATTCTCTTTCCCCATGTTGTTTTGGGGCCCCAGGTCAAAGTCGGCGGCTACGTCGTCATTGAGGCGAATGCCACCCTGGGCCCGGGTACCGAGGTCGCCGACTTCGTCAATATTGGCAGCGGCGCGCTGATCAGCGAAGGGTGCACCATAGAGAACTATGCCATTATCGGTCGGGGGGCGATTTTGACCCCAGGTGTACGGATTGGCAAAGGCGCCCAGGTCTTGGCTGGCAGCGTCGTATTAGACCATGTGGGACCTGGCCAAACCGTGGGCGGCAATCCTGCGCATGTCCTATGAGAGTGCTATTTTCTGTCTGGGATAAGGGCCGGGCTCTTCCCCTGGCGCGACGTTTTCAGGAGCTTGGGGCTGAGCTTTGGGCCTCTGCTGGCACCGCGAAGGCCTTCGCCACCGAAGGGCTACCCACCCACGCCTTAGATACGCTTACGGGGTTTGAGGCCCTCCTCGGTGGCCGGGTGAAGACCCTCCACCCGACTATCTTCGCCGGCATCTTGGCTATCAGTCCTGCCGACCTGCCCGCCGACCACCCCGTGTGGGATGTCGTCGTGGTGGACCTATACCCCTTCTCTGCGAAAGAGCCCGACTACATTGAGCTGATAGATGTGGGCGGCGTGAGCCTTATTCGGGCAGCAGCGAAAAACTTCCAGCGGGTGTGGGTGATTCCCGGCCCGGCCTGGTATGAGAAAGCCCTCCACGATTTAGCGGTGCATGGGGGTATGCCGCCGCTTCCGCAGCGGCAAGTGTATGCAGCAGCCGCCTTTCAGCTCACGGCGCACTATGATGCCATGATTAGCCAGGCGATCTTTCAGGAGGTGCCGGTAACTGCTTCGCCCAATCTGCGTTATGGCGAAAACCCACACCAGACAGCGGTCTTTGTGGGGCGCCTCCCCGAAGTCCTCTTAGGGAAAGCCCTTTCGTACAACAATCTCCTGGACATAGAAGGGGGATTGCGTATTGTCTCCGGCTGGCCTAAGCCCGCCTGTGTAATTCTCAAACACACGCAGCCTTGTGGGGCGGCTTATGATGCAGACCCTATCGAGGCCTACCGGAAGGCCCTGGCTGCAGACCCCATGGCCGCCTATGGCGGCATCGTCGTGTGTAACTTCCCCGTTGAAAAAAGCTGGGTAGAGGCTACACGGGGACATTTTATAGAGCTACTGGCCGCGCCGGCTTTTTCCGATGAGGCGGTAGCTTGGGTGGCCAATCATAAAAAGCAAACCACACTCGTGCGGCTTCCCCTGAATAATCCTCGTGCTAAGTGGGAAGTGCGGTCGGCGTTAGGGGGGATTCTTTGGCAGACGCCGGACACCGCCGAAAGCGAAGGGGAGGAGGTTTTGCGGTGGGCAGAACGGATACTCCGGCAGATGTATTCTAATGCGGTCGTGGTGGTGCGGGAGGGGGAGCTCCTATCAGGGGCGGGTGGGCAGACGAGCCGGATAGAGGCGGTTCGGCTGGCTCTTCAGCGAGCGCAAGCCCGTCAGGTACCCTTAGACCGGGCATGGCTTGTGAGTGATGGCTTTTTCCCCTTTCCGGATAGCATTGAACTATCGGCAGCTGCCGGCATCCGCCATATCGCCGCGCCCGCCGGCGGCAAAAACCAAGACCTCGTCGCCCAAACCGCCAAAAAGCTAGATATTTGCCTGACCTTTTTGCCATACCGCCATTTTAGACACTAAGCGTATGTTCGGCTTACTTCTGAGACAGGATATTGCCATTGACCTGGGCACAGCCAATACCGTTATCATGGTAGACGGGGAGGTCGTGGTGGATGAGCCTTCTATCGTCGCTATTGACACCACGAAGGACAAGGTCATCGCTGTAGGGCAGGAAGCCCTCCTCATGCACGAGAAAACCCACAAGAACATCCGTACGGTGCGGCCGTTGCGAGGGGGGGTCATAGCGGATTTCAAGGTTGCCGAGGCGATGATCCGCGGCTTTTTGGAAAAGGTGCCGGGGTATCGGCGGCTGCTGAAACCCAACCTCCGCCTGATGATTTGCATTCCGAGCGGCATCACAGAGGTGGAGGAGCGGGCGGTACGGGACTCTGCGGAGCGAGCCGGCGCCCGGGAAACCTACTTGATTCACGAGCCGATGGCCGCTGCCCTCGGCATGGGCCTGGACGTCGAAGCCCCAGAAGGCCAAATGGTGATAGACATTGGGGGAGGCACCACCGAAATCGCCGTCATCGCCCTGGGCGGTATCGTCTGCGACCGGAGCATCCGCATCGCCGGCGACGAACTCAACGCCGACATCGTGGAATACGTCCGCCGCACCCACAACCTCCAGATCGGCGAGCGCACCGCCGAAATGATTAAAATAGAAATCGGCGCCGCTACCATAGACATTGACGACCCGCCCCCTAATATGCAGGTGCGCGGCAAAGACATCATGACCGGTACGCCCCGACACATCTCCGTTTCCTACCGGGAAATCGTCGCCGCGCTGGATAAGTCTATCTCCAAGATTATTGAGGCGGTAATGCAGGCATTAGCTGCCACCCCACCGGAAATCGCTGCCGACCTGGTGGAACATGGCATTCACATGGCGGGCGGCGGGGCTCTCCTGCGGGGCCTCGACAAACGCATCTCGCAGCAAACCCACCTCCCCGTCCAAATCGCCGAAGACCCCCTGCGCGCCATCGTGCGCGGCACAAGCTACGCCCTCCAAAACTTAGGCAAATTCCACTTTCTCCTGGTGAAAAGTTAAGCTGTGCAAGCCCTACTCGAGCTTCTCTGGCGTGGCCGAGTCGCTTTATTCTGGGTAGTTCTACAGGTTTTGAGCCTCAGTTTGTATATTCGCTCGGTGGAGAGCCTCCGTCAGGAGTGGTTGTCTTTTCTGGAAGCAGGGACAGTGGCGCTTCATCGAGCATTGAATTGGGTTTCGCAGCCCCTCCTTGCCATGCGTCTATACCGCGAGCTGGAGGCACAAAATGCCCACCTACTGGAAGCCCTAAGCACTCAAATGGAGGCCACAGGGCCAGTGGTGGTGCCTCTTCATGTCTGGGGCACCATTCACCCGCCAAAGCCCTATGCGTTCATCCCCGTACATGCGGTGTACCAAACCCTCCACGCCCGGAAAAACTACCTCCTCATTGATGCGGGGAGTGAGGCCGGGATTTATCCCGGTCTGGTCGTAGTCAGCGCTCGAGGACTCGTCGGCTTTATTGCCGAAACCACCGCCACGTACAGCAAAGTCTTGCCCCTCTTCCACGAGAATGTCCAGATGACTGTACAAACTGCCCGCTCCGGCTATCTGGGCCTTACCACCTGGAAAGACCATCCCACTTTCAATGAAGTGGTGGTCCTGTACGTCCCCCTGTATGCGCCCATAGAGGTGGGAGAGGAGGTATGGACGGCCCCGCAAAGCACCCTCGCCCCCGCCGGCCTGCGTATAGGGCGCATCGTTCAGGCGCTACCAGAACCGGCTCAGGGTTTCCAGCGCCTCATCGTACGAACCTACTTAGATTGGTTTCAGTTAGGATCACTTTTCGTCATGAAACCCGCCTCCCCATGAAAACCCATCAGGTCGTGCTGCTCTTTGTGGCTTTGCCAATCGTGCAGTATTTTGCTGGTATGTCCCTCGCTATTCAGCCGTGGGTACGGTTTGAGCCGTATGTGATTTTCTGGCTGGTGATGCCTTTTACGTGGGCGGCGGAGCTGTCTCTCATGGTGGGGTTGGCTTTCGGGCTGGTACTAGATGTGTTTTTTCCGCCGTATGGAGCGCATGCGTTTTCGGGACTGTGGGTGTGGGCTTTACGGGGATTCTGGGCCCGAATTGTCCGGCCTTTCCAGAGCCCTGATGAAGTTCCTCACCCAGAAACCTTTAGCCTGGGCGAATGGACCCTGTATGCCTTTCCCCTGTGCTTAGTGTACCTTCTGAGCTATTCCTTGCTGCAGACAGTATCATGGAAAGCTATTCTGTGGACGCCCCTCAGCGCCAGTTATTCGTTTCTTGGGATTTTGGTGATTTTTGCGATTTTTATCCGGCGGAGTGATGCGAAATAGAGTAGATTCTCATCGGAGCTGGGTGGTGCGCCTGGTGATAGGGGGGATAGGGGTTTTATATGTGGGGCGCTTGGGATACTTACAGCTAAGCAACCTTCAAGCCCGGGAAAAGGCCCAGTTTAATACGATTCGGCGGGTGGAGGTGGTGCCTCCGCGGGGCATTATCCGAGACCGCCATGGCCGTTTATGGGTCCATAACAAGCCCTTTTTCCACATCTTGGTAACGCCTCGCCAGATTTCCGGCCTGGATACGTCACAGGTGGCGAAAGTTTTAGACCTTTCGCCTGAGGTTATTCGCACCCGACTGGTACAGGCCGTAGCTTACAACCCCACCAAAGCCAGTCTCTTCAGCCGGTATGTACCCTTAGAGAAGTTCCTCGCTTTTTCCGAGCAGAGCTGGCGCCTGACCGGCTTCTCGCCGGCGCTGGTGTATAGCCGGGCGTATAACTATCCCGTGGGAGCGCCCTTTCTGGGGTATCTCGGCGAAGTCACCCAGACCGAAATAGACGCCTCCGAAGGCCTCTACACGCTGGGCAATCTTATCGGCCGCTCAGGCTTAGAACGCTGGTACGAACCTCTCCTGCGGGGTAAAAAAGGCTATCGCTTCATCGTCGTAGATGCTATGGGTCGGGAAATCAGCCCCTATAAAGAGGGGGCGCTGGATATTCCTCCGATTCCTGGCCAGGATCTTCTAATCACCGTGGATGCAGCCCTCCAGCAGTTTGCCGAAAGCCTCTTCTATGGCAAAGCTGGCGCCTTGGTCGCCATGGAGCCTAAGACCGGCGAAATCCTCTGCGCCGTGAGCGCCCCCACCTACGACCCTAATCTCTTCTCCGGCGAAGGCTTTGATAAAAACTGGCAAAAACTCCAGGCCGACTCCACCTTACCCCTTTACAACCGCTTTTTGCAGGGCATGTATCCGCCCGGCTCCACCTTCAAGCTCCTGAATGCGCTCATTGCCCTGCAAGAGAGCACCCTCACCCCGCAGACCGTATACGGGTGTGTGGGGGGCTTCCCCCGGGGGATCGGCAAGCCTGGCTGCCATAGCCATCCTGCGCCCTTGGAACTGATTGGTGCCATCCAGCACTCCTGCAACGCCTACTTCGCTGCCGTTTATGTGGATTTCCTCATGCATCCCCGCTTCCGCACTATCCAGGAAGCTTATGACACCTGGCGGGATTACATGCTCTATTGTGGGGTGGGCCGCCGCTTAGGTGTAGATATTCCCTCCGAAAAGCCGGGCTTCCTCCCCACCTCCCGCTATTACAATAAAATCTACAAAAACCGCTGGAATGCCTTCACTATCGTCAGCAATAGCATCGGCCAGGGCGAAGTCCTCATGACCCCCCTGCAAATGGCCAACATCATGTGCCTGATTGCCAATCGCGGCTACTACATCCAGCCCCACTTCTTCAAGGGCGTTTCCGGCCAAAAGACAGAAAATCTCGTACACTTTGACACAATCCGAGTGCCGATTGACTCCGTGCATTTTGAGACCATTATCCAGGGGATGCGTTTAGCGGTAGAGGCGGGGACGGGGTACACGGCTTATGTGCCGGGGCTGGACCTCTGCGGCAAAACAGGCACCGCCCAAAACCCCCACGGCAAAGACCACTCTGTCTTTGTGGGATTTGCCCCTTGGTATGACCCCAAGATCGCTGTCGCCGTCATTGTAGAAAACGCCGGATGGGGAGCCACGTGGGCCGCCCCTATCGCCAGCCTCGTCGCCGAAAAATACCTCAAAGGCACCATCTCTCGCCCACAGCTTTATGAGTATATTTGTCGCACGCCGCTTCTTCCTGCCTTCGTGAGCCATGCACCATAGACCGCCTACCCTCCACATCACTACGCTCGGTTGTAGCAAAAATCTCTTCGACTCGGAGCGGTTAGCTGCTGCCCTGAATGGCCGCTATCCCCTCACCCATTCTACCGAGCTTCAAGTCGCCGACATCGTTATTCTGAATACGTGCGGCTTCATTGACCGGGCCAAGCGCGAGTCGGTGCAGGCTATCTTCGACTACATAGACGCTAAGAAAGCCGGCCAGGTCAAAGCCCTGTATGTGGTAGGCTGCCTCGTCAGCCGCGACCCCGACACCCTCCGAGCGGAGCTGCCAGAGGTAGATGGGTTTTTCCCGCATGGGGCGTTTGAGCAGCTCATTGAAACCCTGCAGGGGGACCTGCGCCGTTATCTCCTGGGAGAGCGTGCGCGTAGCGGATACCGCCACCACGCCTACCTCAAAATCTCCGAGGGGTGTAACCGTAAATGCGCCTTCTGTGCTATCCCCCTCATGCGGG
>JAPYWM010000041.1 GCA_028276345.1 Sphingobacterium sp. | reverse complement strand
ACGAGATAAAAGTACGGCGCAAGGTCTTTCCACGGTCCCAGCACAAATGGCCGGTGCGGTATCCACGGGTGCGGCAAAGTCAGCTCCGGCGTCTCACACACCACCTCCCCATAGGCTAAAAGGTCCAAGTCAAGCACCCGAGGCCCCCAACGCATGCGGTTTTGCTGGGGACGGCCTAAGCGACGCTCTATCGCCTGACACACGGATAAAAGCTCCGCCGGCGAAAACGTCGTCTCCACCTCCCAGACGGCATTGAGGTAGGGCGGCTGGTCCGCAACCCCCCATGGCGCCGTTTCATATACCGGCGAAGCCCGCGCCACCCGCACCCCCGCCGCTGCTAACTCCCGATATCCCTGCACGAGCGCCGCCCACCGATCCCCCTCATTGCTGCCTACGCCTAAATAAATCATGCGTTTGCTATGGCTTTCCGAACCGCTGCTATGATATGAGCCGTAGAGAGGCCGTACTTCTCTAAAAGTTCGTCCGGTTTGCCGCTTTCGCCGAAAGTATCCTGGACAGCGACGCGCACCACCCGGCGCGGATAATGCTGCGTGGCCACCCATGAGACAATATCCCCCAGGCCGTTCCACAGCTGGTGCTCTTCGGCTGAGACGACCACCGGCGTACGTGCCAGATACGTGGCGATTCCTTCTACATCCACGGGTTTGAGGGTATGGACGTTGACTACGGCTATTTCCAGGCCTTCGGCTTCGAGGGCGTACGCGGCTTGGAGGGCATGCCACACCAAGTGCCCCGTCGCAAAAATCACCCCGTCCTTTCCTTCTAAGAGCACTTGGATTTTCCCGACCTGAAAGGTAGGGTCGTCGGGCGGGGTGAAGTTGGGCACGGACGGCCGCCCGAAGCGCAAGTACACCGGCCCCTCCCAGTAGGCCGCCCGCAGGGCCGCCAGCCGGGTCTGATTATAATCGCAGGGGCTAATCACCGTCATGCCAGGAAGCCCCCGCATCAAACCGATGTCTTCCAGCATCTGATGGGTGGCGCCGTCTTCCCCTAAGGTAAGCCCAGCATGGGAAGCCGCAATCTTGACCGCTTTGCCCGAGTAGCACACACTTTGCCGAATCTGGTCATACACCCGCCCGGTAGCAAAGTTCGCAAATGTCCCCACAAAAGGAATAAACCCCGACCCAGCCAGCCCAGCTGCCACGCCGATCATATTCGCCTCCGCCACTCCACATTGAAAAAAACGATGTGGGAAGCGCTGGGCAAAGGCATCCATTTTCACCGAGCTTGCCAGGTCGGCCGACAGCGCCACTATCCGCTCATCCTTTTCTCCCAGCTCTAAGAGCCCAGCGCCAAAGCCGGAGCGCGTATCCCGAGAGCCGAGGTTTTCATATCTGGGTCGCATAAGCCTAAAAGTCTCCAAGGGTTTCGGGTAGTTGGGCGATAGCTTTTTCAAACTGGTCTTTGTTAGGGGGCTTGCCGTGCCAGTTGTGGTCGTTTTCCATGAAGTCCACGCCCTTGCCCATGATGGTGTAGGCGATGATGACGATGGGACGTTTTTGATGGGCTTTCTGGCGGGCTTCGGAGAGAGTGCGGAGGATAGTAGGTAGGTCGTGCGCCTCATGAAGGGGCAGCACCTCCCAGCCAAAGGCCTCCCACTTAGCTTCCAGGGGGTCGGTATTGAGGACGGTGCGGGTATCGCCGTCGATCTGCTTGTAGTTCCGGTCAATAATGGCGATAAGATTACCTACCTGGTGGTGGGCAGCAAAAAGCGCCCCTTCCCAGATTTGGCCTTCGTTGATTTCGCCATCGCCGAGCATGACGTAGACTTCATGCGGGTCGCCTGCGAGCCGTTTGCCCAAGGCATAGCCAATGGCGACGGAGAGCCCTTGCCCCAGCGAACCGGTAGCAACTCGTACGCCTGGCAGGCCTTCTTTTGTAGCGGGATGGCCCTGTAGGCGGCTGTTGATGCGCCGAAAGGTGGCGAGCTCCGAAACGGGAAAATAGCCACTCCGAGCCAGGATGCTATACCAAGCAGCGCAAATGTGGCCATTGGAAAGGATGAAGACATCTTCGCCGAGGCCGGTGGGGTTCCAGGGATGGGGCTTGTGCCGCAGGTGCGCAAAGTAAAGGGCCGTGAGAATATCTGCGGCGCCTAAGGCACCCCCAGGATGCCCCGACTGGGCTAAGTACACCATGCGCACAATATCCCGACGCACCTGCGCCGCTATGCGGGAAAGGTCTTCTACCACGAAGCAAAAGTACGCCGATACACCCACCCCGCCGCAGAAGGGCCGGAAAATGGAACTTGCTTGGCCTGCCCGGGAAGGAAGATTTGGATTTTTTCATCAGGCTCCCCAGCAGTATGACCGGGCGCGCCGGCTCTCCCTACCTTTGTCAGGTGGAATATCATCTTCTTACGCCTTTCTGGAAAAGTTACGAGCTGATAGACTTCGGGGAGGGGCAGCGGTTAGAGCGGTGGGATAAACTGCTCCTCCAACGGCCCGATAGCTGGGCTATTGGCACGCCCACCAGCCAGATAGACACCTGGAGACCGCACCATCGCTTTATCTTAGAGGGGGCCTATCAGGGGCGGTGGGAACCCCCCCTGTCCGAAGCCTGGGTCATGACCTACCGCAGTAAAAAGGGCTGGACTCTCCAGTTAGAGGCGCGCCCCACCCGCTATAAGCATCTGGGCCTTTTCCCGGAGCAGGCCGTCCACTGGGAGTGGCTCTATGAGGGGCTACGGGAGCGGCCGCCGGCACGCGTGCTCAACCTCTTTGCATACACGGGAGCGGCCTCTATTGTAGCGGCACTCGCTGGCGCCAGCGTCACCCACGTGGATGCCAGCAAGCCAGCTATTACCTGGGCCAACCGCAACGCCCAGCTCAACGGCATTTCCACCATTCGCTGGATTCATGAGGATGTGCGTGCCTTTGTTCAGCGGGAGAGGCGCCGGGGGCACCGCTACGAGGCTATTCTCTTAGACCCGCCAGCCTATGGCCTCAGCCCCGAAGGCAAACGTTGGCTCCTGGAAAAAGACCTTCCCCCCCTCCTCCAAGATGTAGCAGCCCTCCTCGCCCAAAACGGCCTCCTTCTCCTCAATACGTACAGTGGCGACCTCTCCCCCGCTACCCTTTACCGCCTCACACAGGAAATATTCGGCTCCATGGCGATCGAAGTCGGAGAGCTGGTATTACAGACGCGGACCGAGCGGTACCTCTCCACGGGGTACTTCCTCCGGGGTGTGCGCCTCAGCGGTCCCGCCGCCGGATAAAAACCCGCCTCACTCCTCGCCCACTGTCCATAGCTGAGCCCCCAGAAAAGCTGCACCTCCCACCACTACGGGTATACCGGGCCGTAGCTGCTGCCCTTCTACCACCGCCAGCGTATCAAGGAATTCGGCCTTCACGCCCAGCGGCCGAAATACACTATCGCTCTCCGCTACAAAAAGATACGCTTCCCGGCCATGAAAGACCACGGCCGACCGAGGCACCACATAAACCGAGTCTTGACGGATGGCGGTTCGCCCCTCCACAGGCACACCAGCCGGGATAGGCAAGGCGAGCCCTTGCAGCGCCGCATGCGCAACTAGGTGCGTCCCGGCCGTATCTTCCACCTGTGCCACATACTCAATGCGGGTTTGCACAGGTTTTATCGTAGGCAGAGCGGGAAAGACCACCTCCAGCGGCATCCCCACCCGCACCCAGCTCAGATCCCCCTCCGTCAAATAAAAGTCCGCATGCAGGTCGCTATTATCCACCAGGCGGGCTAACTCCGTGTCCATGCGCACATACTGACCTATTGCTGCGGAGACCCGAGACACATAGCCCCCTATGGGCGCCCGTACCGGCAAAAGTTTTATCCGGCCTAGCGTATCCGGCTCCAAGCCAATATACCTTAGATGCCCTTCCAGGCCGTAGAGCTGCCTCTGCAGCGCCAGTAGGCTTCGCCGGGTCTGCTCCACCTCCGACAGACTCAGAAGCCTTTGCTGAGCCAGGCTCTCCTGCTGGGCCAGCCGCACCTGTGTGGCCTGTCGCTGCTGATATACCTCCGCATACTGCTTTTGCAAATCCAGTGCCCCGGGTGCATATACCCAAAAACACACTACGCCTTTTGGCACCCACTGCCCCTCCCGAATCAGAATCTCCCGAATAATCCCCTCCATCGGCGCATGGAGGCTCGCCTGCGAATGCGCCAGCACCACCGTCCTGCCCCATAGACGCTTTTCCATACGTAAACTCTGGGGCCGCAGCGCTTCCACCCGAAGCCCACTCCCCGCCCGCTGCATGGCCGACAAAACTACCATCTCCTCTTTTTGCTCCTCTGCAGGCAAACTGCCTCGGGATGCACACCCGGCCAACCAAATCAGGCTAAAACTGAAAGTAAATAAACGGCTGCACATACGCTTGTCGCATTTGTAAAATAAGCTGAATCGTCAAAACAAACACTAAAAACTGCACCACCCACGGCATCCGCACAAACCCCCCCTCTATCCGCACTACCCACCCCATCGGCATGAAGTGCAGCAAATATCCCAACACCAAAAGACCAACAAATAACGGCCGAAACACTACGAAGGAATTTACATAACTGAGACTTACATGCTGCAGCTGCGCAAAGACCTGCACGGCCGTGCCAAAATCTTTCGCCCGAAAAAATACCCACAAAAGGAGAACAAAGTGAAAGGTAAGGAACCATCCAATGAATCGCCGAAAGGGATGTTTAGGGGGCTCGGCTTTCCCGCCGAGGAGCCGATGGACAGCAAGGGCCAGGCCGTGCAGCCCCCCCCACGCTACAAACCGCCACGAAGCCCCATGCCATAAACCCCCTATGAGCATCGTCAAAAGCAGATTCGCATAAGTTCTTATCCGCCCGCGCCGGTTTCCTCCCAGCGGAATGTACAGATAATCCCGTAGCCAGCTGGAAAGACTAATATGCCACCGCCGCCAAAACTCCGTAATAGACGCAGATCGGTAGGGCTTGTCAAAGTTTATCCCCAGATCAAAGCCCATCATGCGCCCAATACCAATCGCTACATCACTATACCCCGAAAAATCACAAAAAATCTGCAGCCCATACCCATAAATGCCCATGAGGTTCTCAAAGCCCGAGTAGCCATTCGGATTGGCAAAGATGAGGTCATTATACTGGGCGATGTAATCGGCTATGATGACCTTCTTGATGAGGCCCTGGATGATGAGCCAAAGCCCACTGGAAACTTTTTCGGCATCGGGCCAGGAATGCTTTTCTACCTGCGGTAAAAAGTGACTCGCTCGGACAATCGGCCCGGCCACCAGCTGTGGAAAAAATGTAATATACAGCGCATAGTCCCGAAAACTGGCCGGTTTCACATCTCCTCGATAGACATCCACCACATAACTTACCATCTGGAACGTGTAAAACGATATGCCTGCCGGCAGAAATATATCCCACTTTGCTAAGCCTGCACCTGTAAGGGCATTGACCGTGTCGATGAAAAAGTTGGTGTACTTGTAATAGCCCAGAAAGAGCAGAGGCACGAGGATAGCGAGTGTGAGCCAGAGCTTTCTGGTGGTAGCGCGGGTGGCTGCTACGAGGCGCTGAGTAGTGAAATAAGAAAAAGCGAGGGTGCCCAGAAAAATCAGTACAAAAGCCCCCGTGCTCTTGTAGTAGAAGAAGACTGAAAAACCTAATAGGAGCCAAAGTCCAGCCTGATAGGCTTTTCGCTGCAAAAGCAGCCCATAAAAGCCCATGATGAGGGTCAGCCACACCCAGAATTCCAGCGTAGGGAAGATCATAGGGGCTTCTGGGCGGTAGAGGAAGAGGGCGCGGATGATGGCTTCCCAGTCTATTTGGTTCACTAACGCAAAGGTTGGGAAAGTAGGGAAATGGCAGGCTATGCCGACTTAGGAGTGCGGAGGATGGGGCGGGATAAAGATGGTATTTCGGGGCTTGCTGAGGTAGGGCTTAGTAGGAAAGGTATCGGGGAGTGGGAGAGGAACCAAGGCCGAGTCGCGCAGGTAGACAGCGATGCTGTCGGCCCATCGGTAGGCGGATTGGGGGGTCGGATGGGCACCATCCTGTAGCCGGTCAAAGGTGAGCCGCCACGAAGCAAAAAAGCGACCTGCCCCCACTACGCGCGCTATCATTTCATTGATTCCAGTATCCTCGACCCAGTTGGGAGGCCCTATCCATACATACGGGATGTCGCCCACGCGCTGCAGAATCTTTTCCAAGTAGGGCTTCCTGCGCGAAATAGCCGGGATGAAAAGCTCATTGCCGCCGATGGAAATAAGTACATACGTCGGCCTGAGTGTAGCGATAAGGGTAGAAAGGGTATCACTCTGAGCCCACCAGATGAGGTTCGAGCTGGGCCAGATAACCACATAAAGGTCATAGCCGATATCCTTTAGCCAGCGGGCTAAGCGAAAGCGCATCCACTCTACCATGGAATCCCCGAAAAGCAAAACCACCGGCCGGGCCGTATCTATCGGGAGAGTGGCTTGCTGAGGATTTGATGGAAGAATACTAAGGGGTTTGGGTACCGTTACGGTAAGGAGTGGATACACCGCTGTATCTGCGGGGGCCGACTCGACTTGCCGGGGCAGCTCCACGTGTTCCAGCGACTCCACCCAATAAGGTGCACCACCCACGAAAAGGAGAAGGGAGAGCGCCATAATGGCCCACCCCCTCCAATAAGCCGAAGCGGTATGCTTCACAATAAAGCTATCTCACCTCAGTTCGGTGAGGCGATTCGCAGCAGGAGCTTTTGGAGCTTGAGAAGGTCTATATATGTGAGGTTTCGTACCCCGCGCCGCTCAATATCCCGTAAAAAGTCCAGATGCTGGTCGAGCTCTTTTTCGGAAAAGTTACAGGTTCCGGTCGCTTTGAAGCGATTAAGTTCTAACATAAGCACGCGGCGGGCATAGCGCACCTGACCCTCCAGTTCCATGAGTTCTACGGTGACCTGGCTCATACCGCCGACAAAGGTAACAAAAATTTCATATTCGCAAGAGGAATCATGGCTGCTTGAAGTTACTCCGGGGAGGGGACGCTGTAAGCCATCTTCCATAGCCCTCTTAGGTCTCCCATCTGAAAGCCTGTCGCCTTGTCGCCGGGGTAGTGTTTCCGGATTTCGGTCAAGGCCAAGGCATCCAGGTCTTCTTTGGAGCCGTGACACTTGAGGCAGGTCGGCATGATGATGTAAATGGGCCGGTAGTAGTACCAGGCAGAGTTAGTCTGCCAGACGATGGGTGTTTTAGCCCCTGTCTCCTGAAAGTAGGCGAAAGCTGCTCGGTCCAGGCTGTCTTTGAGCTGGTCCTTGGGGTTTCGGTAGCGCTCGGCAATGCGCTGGAGGGAGAGGTTCCCCCCCTGGTAGAAGGCGAGCGTTTCGGCCGCATGGTAGCAATAACGGACAGCCCCACCCCAGCCTTCTTTTTCCGAAGCCTGTAACAGCCGCTGTAAAAGGACTTGCTGACGGGCCGTAGTGAGGCTATCCCCCAGCGCTACGAGTGCGATGCTATCCAGCTGCTGCGGCTTTTCCACGGGGACTTGGGCCTGGCGGGCGGTCTTTCCGGAGTCGTGCCCAGAGGAAGATGTCCTACAACCCCAGAAAAGCCCAAGCCCTACGAATGCGACTGCAAGCTTAGCCTTCCCCAATCGCAACATGCATGCAAATATACACCAGCCTGGCTATCCTTGCGGCCCCAGCTGAAGGGCCCATTGGAAGGCCTGGATATATTTATCGCGGTTCGATAGGACAGAATAATTCCTTTCTACGGTTTGGCGAGCGGATAGGCCCATTCGATGGCGTTTGTCGGGGTTTTCTATGAGGTCGCTGAGTTTATCCATCCACTCGTCAAAGGTAGCGGCGAGGTAGCCATTGTAGCCATCCTGGACGATTTCACAGTTGATGCTGACAGGAGAAACGACGGCGGGACGGCCGAGGGCCATATATTGGAGGGCTTTGAGGCCGCACTTGCCCCGGGTCCAGGCGTCATCCGGCAGGGGCATGAGACCAATGTCTATCGCGGAGAGGTCGGCCACTTCGGTATCAGGGTGCCAAGGGAGGGACTCGCCCCGCAGTCCCTGAGGCCAGTACTGCGGCACCCCAATAAACCGAAACCGCACCCGCGCCCCGTACTTTTTCTGGAGAGCGAGAAGTACCGGCTCAATCGTGCGCAGGTGCTTTTCGGTAGTATAACTGCCACTCCAACCAATAACCACCTCCTCACGGGTATTTGGCGGTAAAAGGGGATACTTTTCGGTGTCAATGACGGTGGGGATGCGTAAGACGCGCTCGTGAAACTGCCGCACATAAGCCTCCAGATAACCGTTGCAAACGGTAACAACGGCAGCGGCCTGAATGATGTCGGCAGTTTTTTCCGGGCGTTTGAGCCAGGCAAAGAGCCGGTTGGCGCGGGAAACATCTTTGAGCCAGATGCTGTCGTCAAAGTCGTAGACAAGAGGCTTTTGTCTAGCCCACCAACGTTCAAAATAGCTCGTCGGCCCAAGCAGGGCTTCCCGCTGCACCCAGACGAGGTCTATTTCGCTGACTTTTTGCATTTCCACAAGCCGGTGCCAGTACCCAGCCAGATAAAAGTAGCCCTTTGCCAGACTTATGCCGGATTTATAAAGATTTTGATAGCCTTTTTCCGAGATAGCAGAGCTGTATGTGTAAGTGTAGCCTTTCTGAACGAGGTAAGGTAGAAACATTTCTACTCTAAATCGCTGTCCTGGAACTGTATCTGGCGGATAAGCGGTCAGAAGAAGAATATGAGACATAGGTGCTTTATTCCAGCCAAATGGCGGGGAGATTGCGATAGATTTCGATGTTTTCGAAGCGAGGGGTAGCCCGGGCACCAACTTCTTTCACCCAAGCTGCCATACGAGCCACACCTTCTCGTAAGGGCGTATGGGGTCTCTCGCCAAAAACTTTACGCACTTTGCTGTGGTCTGAATAGGCATGTAGCGCTTCATGGCGAGGAGGCAAATACCGAATAGGCACCTC
>JAPYWM010000040.1 GCA_028276345.1 Sphingobacterium sp. | reverse complement strand
CGTCGGCCCAGCTACCCCATTGGAACTTCCTTGCTTATCCTAACCCCGCCAGCGAGGCACCTATTCTGCGCTTTTCGCTGCCCCAGCCAGGCCCGGTGCACCTGCGCCTAATTGACCTCACCGGCCGAACCCTCTATGAAGAAACCCTCACGCCCACCACGACTGAATTCAAGAAAGTTCTCCCCCTCCGTCCCGCGACAGGGGTGTACTTCCTCGGCGCCACCTATCAAGGTAGCACTATCACCCACCGCCTCGTGATGGAATAAAAGCTCAGCCTGACAGGCATGACGCAAAGGCAGGGGGGGCCTCCGTAGAGAGGCCCCCTTTGTTTTATCTCACGCCAATCGTTCCGAAAAAAACCTCCTCACCTACAGGCGGCGGACACTGCCAGACGCCCAATTGCAGACGCGCCAAGCTGATAGGCTATCCTACCAGGCCTTCCAAGGGCCTTTATCTCCAGCACCTATCTGGCCAAAGCGCTATGGCTAAGGCTCCTCACCATTTCCTTTCTACACCCCCCACAAAGGCCGGTGCTTTCTGAAGGAGGATAGGACTACCCCAGAAGCGCGCCGCCAAAAGCGCAAACCGCTCCGTGTAGTCAGAAACCCAAAACGTATCTTCCCCCTGCACGGACGAAGTAGCTGCGGGCAGATTTGTCACGACGGCTTGAGCCAGGAGCTGTGCACTATTGTAGATACGACAGCCTTGCCCCCGCTGCGCATAATACCTCTCAATCGCCTCTAAGATAAGCGGATAATGCGTGCAGGCTAACAAAAGGCTCGCAATCCCTCCCAGACTTGGGGCTGATAAGTATGTTTCTAAGATGAGGTGGGTGGCCGGATGGTCCGCAAAGCCCTCCTCAATGAGCGGCACTAGGAGCGGCGTGGCCAGCTCAGCCACCTGGGCGCCTGGCCAATAGGCCCGTATCGCTTCGCCGTATATCCCCGAGCGAATCGTCGTATAGGTGCCTATAACCCCGAGCGGGAAGGCCGGCGGTTCTGCCTTAAACTGCTGGAGCGTAGCAGTGATGGCATCCCAGACGGGGCGGTCCCGGGCTTCCGTGCGAATAACCTCTCGAGCCACTGCGGAGGCCGTATTACAAGCTACGACGATCCCCTCTGCGCCTGCTTCCAAGAGAAACCGCACGATCTCCTGGGCGTAAGCCTGCACTTGCTGGGGCGATTTATCCCCATAAGGCAAGTGGGCCGTATCCCCATAGTACAAAATTCGCACACCCGGTGCATAGGCCTTGATATACTGCGCCGTAAGGAGCCCCCCTAACCCCGAGTCAAAGATGCCAAGAGTCATTATTTTTTCTCAGGGGTCGCCGGAGCAGTCGTACTACCCGTCCCCTCCGATGTCGGTCGCTGAAGCTTAGAAGGGTCTATCCCCAGGCGCCGCAGCAGCTTCTCCGTAACATCCTCGCTTTTTGGCCCATACAGAATCGTCGCTACCCCTGTGGCGTTGGAGTTATTGAGAATGTAATCGTAGCCCTCCGCTTCGGCGAGCTCATTGATGGCTTTCTGGAGTTTATCTATGACCGGCTGTAAAAGTTCGGCCTTCTTTTTGAGGTAGTTTTGCTCGCTTTCTTCCTGGAAACGTTTGAGCTCTTCATCGAGCCGCATGATTTCTTTGCGGCGCTCTTCTTCCTGCACGGGGGAGAGCTTCCCCTGTTGCTTGAGCTCGGTGTATTCTTCTATTTTGGTTTGAAGGTAAGCCTGTTTGATGTTGAGCTGTTCGAGGATTTTCTTTTCGTAGATGCGCAGTTCGGCTTCTACTTGCTGGGCTTCGGGCATGTAGCTCAGGACGAGTTCCAGGTTAGTATAGCCGATGCGATAGGCTTTTTTGGGGGTGGAGACGGCGGTCTGCGCCCAAAGGGAAGCCCCTACTAAGGCCAAGAAAATGCGCATCGGGCAAAGGTACGGATTTTACTGGGGTTCTTCCTCGGGAAGGCTATCTACGGGAATCCCCAGCTGCTGGAGGAGGCGCTTCGTCACATCATGCTCTTTGGGGGCATGCAGAAGAAAAGCTACCCCCGTCGCATTGGAGTTGTTGAATATGTAGTCGTATCCTTCTTTTTGGGCGAGGTCGTCTATGGCTTTTTGGAGCTTATCCGAGATAGGCTGGAAAAGCTCTGCTCTCTTGGCCAGCATTTTTTGTTCAGCTTGCATTTGAAGGCGCTGAATGTCCTCGTTGAGTTTGTATAGCTCTTGTTGGCGCTTTTCTGCATCGATGGGAGCGAGGAGGCCTTTTTGCTGGAGGTCCATGAATTCCTGGTACTTTTTTTCCAGGGCGGCCTGTTTTTGCTGGAGGGGTATCATGAGGGAAGCCTGGTAAGCCCGGAGCTGACTATCGGCGGCCTGAGCTTCAGGCATGAGCCGCAGAACCCTTTCTATGTTTGTATAGCCAATCCGTGAGGTGGGGGTGCCGGAGGTGGATCCAGCTTCATGCGATGCGGAGCGGCACGCGAAGAAAAGAAGCGGGATCCCCAAGAAGAGGATTCGTCTCATCGTAGTCCCAGTTTAGCGGCCACGGCATCTGTGAGGTCGTAGGCCGGTTCTGCATAGAGAATATTCGCACCCGCACTCCGGTCCAGGACGATGGCAAACTTCTTTTCCTGGGCGACGGCCTGGATAGCCTGATTGAGGCGGTCCAGAATGGGTTTCATTTTTTCTTCGCGCTGTTTGAAGAGATCGCCATTAGGGCCGAAGCGTTTGCGCTGGAGCTCGCGCGCTTTTCGTTCTTCGGCTTCGATCTCATCCTGTTTTCGACGTTTCATTTCAGGGGACATGAGGGGTTCCTGCTCCCGGTACTGCTGAAAAAGCTGCTCTACCCGGGCATAGATGTCGTCAATTTCTTTCTGCCACTGCTGAGTGAGACGTTCGATTTCCTGCTCGGCAGCTTTGTACTCAGGCATGCGTTCTAAGAGGGCCTGGGTATCTACATAACCTACCTTTTGGGCAGGCAGAAGCTGAAGACCCCAGCTAAGCAGGGCCAAGGTAAGGGTATGCCAGGTTTTCATAGTTGCTGACCAATCATGAAGTGCCAGCGCGGTCCACCGAGGGGTATGCCCGCCGGGTCTCGCGCATTGTCTATCCCATAGCCGAAATCTACCCCCAGTAAACCAAACATGGGCAAAAATACGCGCACCCCAGCTCCAAAGGAGCGCTGAAGCTGGAGGGGGTTGATGTTATCGAGGCGGCCCCACGCATTCCCCCCTTCCCCGAAGACGTGCACCCACAGGGTAGCGGTGGGATTGAGAGAGATGGCCTGCCGCAGCTCAAGGGTAAACTTACTGAAAGCCAGAGCGCCATTAGCCGGGCCAATGAAGGGCGAAGCATACCCCCGCAAAGCAATGATTTCTCGCCCGTCGATATTGAAGCCCTGGATACCATCGCCCCCGAGGAAAAACCGCTCAAACGGCGAGAAGGGGAGATTGGGATTATACCGCCCCAGAAGGCCTATCCGAAAGCGCGGCGCGAGCACCATATTCCCCACGACCCGAGCATAAAACTGGGCATCCATGCGCCACTTGTGAAACTCCAACAGCCGCAAGGCATCCCGTTCGGCCTCGTAAGCCGTCCCCAGAAGATACGACCAGGGCGGGGTCACCTCCACCGATAGCGTAATAGAGGACCCCGAACGCGGATAGATAGGCGCATCTAAGCTCGTACGGTCAAGCGATTGTCGCAAGGAAAAGATATTCACAAAGGCTGTACCGCGCGAGCCCAGTAGCGAAAAAGCATTCTTAGCCGAGTAATACCGGTAGGAAAGCGTCGTAAAACTACGGAAAAAGTCATCAGGGAACCGAAGCCGCCTGCCAAAGTCCAGCGTCGTCCCCAAAATAGAGAGATAATAATCGGAAAAGAGCGCCCGCTGGACAGAATAATACAGCGAAAAACCGAGAGAGTTGGGTTTTTTGCCGCCGAACCAGGGGTCGAGGAAGTTAATCGCATAGTTTTGGAAACCCCGGCCGTTGATTTGAATTTGGAGGCCGAGCTGCTGGCCATCGCCCGTAGGCAGGGGCCGCCAGGCCCGCCTGTTTCCAAGGCGGCTAAAAGCAAAGTTATTGAAGCGCAGACCGGTCGTGAGAATTAACCCCCCGCCAATGGGATTGCCATAAGCATCCCGAATGCGTCCACCCCAGCCCCCCTGCAAGAAAACCTGATCGGAGGGACGCTCCTCCAAAAGGTATTTGAGGTCCACTACGCCTTCGGAAGGCTCGGGTAGCGGAACGATCTGCGTTTTTTCCTGGTCGAAGTAGCCGAGGGCGAGGATTTCTCGCTGGGTGCGGATGAGGGCACTGCGGCTAAACTTATCGCCGGGGAAGGTACGAACCTCTCGCAAGACGACCCGGTCACGGGTACGGTCATTGCCTTCGGTGAGGAGGCGCCGAATAGTCGCCTGCGGCCCTTCAAAAAGCCGAATGGTCAGGTCTACCGAGTCTTCACCCACAATATGCTCTACCGGCTCCGCCCGAAAGAATAGATACCCATCATCCAGGTACAGGGAAGCCACATCGTTTCCATTCGGGTCCATTTGGAGACGCCGCTCGAGGAGTTTGGGATTATATACGTCGCCCCGCCGGATGCCGAGAATCCGGCCTAAGGTAGCGGAGTCATGCACGGAGTTGCCCTCCCACGTGATATGGCGGAAATAATAGCGTCGGCCTTCATACAGAGAAAGTTCTACTCGTATGTGGCGTTTATCCAGAAGATAGGTAGTATCTGAAAGTATGTGCGCATCTCGATAGCCTTTTTCGTGCATTTTTTCAATGAGGCGTTCCAGGTCTTTTTCAAACTCGGTTCGCTGGAAGCGGGAGCGTTTCCAGAAGCGGTAAAAGCGTTTTTCTTTGGTTTCTTTGAGTTGGCGCTTGGCCCATTGGGGGGAGAAGTCGTGGAGGCCCTGGATGGTGATGTCTTTGATGCGGGTGCGGTGACCGCGTCTGACGAAGAAAATGACTTCCACACCGTTGGGCTGGGTGGTGTCGGGGCGGGTTTCGGTGCGTATGGCGACCTGGTAGTAGCCTTTGCTCTGGAGGTAATTGCGAATAACGCGTTCGGCGCGCTGGCGCTGAGCCTCCGTGAAGATGGTACCTTTGACGAGGCCAATCTTATCTTTGAGGTCGGATACTTTATTTTTAGAAAGGCCGCGGAAAGAGACTTTGGAGATGCGTGGGCGCTCGGTGACGCGAATGACAAGCCAGACTTTTTTCTCAGTGAGGCTGTCGGCCAGGATTTCCACATCCGCGAAAAGGCCTTGTTTCCAGAGTTTTTTGAGGGCGTTAGCGAGGTCGTCGCCGGGGATGCGGATTTTTTGGGAGAGGTAAAGGCCACTGGCGATTTTGATAGCGTCGGGGTCGATGTAAGAAGCCCCTTCTATGCGAAGGTTGGTGATTTCCACCTCTCTGGGCTGGGCGGGCGAGAGGTCTTGGGCAAAGGCTATGAGGAGGCTGACACCCGCCCAAAACGCCGCTCGCGCTGCTGATAAGTCCATAAGGCTTCGTATAGGTGCTGCCGTCGAAAGTCCGGCCACAGGACAGGGGTAAAGTAAAGCTCTGTATAAGCGATGTCCCATAGGAGGAAGTTGCTGATGCGCTGTTCGCCGCTGGTTCGGATCAGGAGTTCGGGTTCGGGGAGGTCTTTAGTCCAGAGGTAGGCCTTGAGGGTGGTGTCGGAGAGGGTGTCGGGGTTGAGGAGTCCTTGCTGGGTGGCCCTGGCAATGAGGCGAGCTGCATGCAGGATTTCCTGGCGGCCGCCGTAGCTAAGGGCGAGGGTAAGGGTAAGGCGAGTACCGCCGGCCGTGCGAGCTATAGCCTGACGGAGGCGCTCTACCAGAGGACGGGGAAGCATCGCTTCCCAGGCGCCGATAACATGGAGGCGAATGTCATTTTCAATGAGACGCTTTTCTTCTTGGTCGAGCATGAGGTGGAGCAGCTGCATGAGGGCAGAGACTTCATCCTCGGGGCGCTGCCAGTTTTCCGTGGAAAAGGCATACAACGTGAGGAAGGGGATACCGAGTTCGGCCGTGGCTTCCACGATGTCCCGCACAGCCCGCACGGCAGAACGGTGGCCTTCTATGCGGGGAAGGCCCCGCGCCTGCGCCCATCGCCCATTTCCATCCATGATAATAGCCACATGGGTAGGTAGGCGCGCAGGGTCTAAATCCGTGGGAGTAATGTCAGGCTTTTCCACTTAGGGGCTGATCAACGGAATTTCGGGCAGCGCTCTCCGGGGTCAATGATATAAGTAACCCCGATGCCCGTATAAACATACCAGTCCTTTTGGTTGACAAAGCCGCGCACGTCATTAGCATCGTAGCCGCTACTACCTGCGGCACGGTAGCCGCTGCGATCAGAAAGTTCTGCAGCTATCGGCCCCATTTGCGCGAGCATTAGGTTCGGCGGCGGATACCGGTCGCTCACATCATCGAGGTAGTCCGTGAAAGTTTTACGCAGGCCCAGCTCAAACCACAAGTCCCACCGATTACTGAGAGTCCAACGTGCCCCTATCCCCATGGGAATAGAAACCTGCGTCAGAGCATACGGCTTAGGATAAGTACGGGTGGGGTCATTCAAGAATTGGCCTTCTGTACCGAGGGGCTGAAGCCGATACCAATTACCATCGCTGGCCTTAGCCTTGGGGTCAAAGTTGAAAATCGCTACGCCTGCAAAAATAAGGGGCGAGAACTTGGGCCGGAAGCGATACAGTCGCGGATGCGCAAAAAACTCATACATGAATATCAGGTGAAACTCTGTCAGGTGCGAGCGGAAATGGAGGTTACGCCACTTGCGGAATCTATCCACGCTTACGGAATCAGCTGCGCCTATCCAGCCCTGGAAAAACCCAATGCGCGCCCGGAGGTGCGGATGAAAGTTGTAAATGAGGTTGAACCCGAAGCCCGGCCTGGTGAATTTGAGGGTGAAGTCATCATCCAGGTCGCCCTTGTAGTTCGTGATACCCACGGAAGGACCGAGAGCCAAGTAGCTTTTATACGCTGAACCGCGCTGAGCCCACACGGGTACGACAGCCCCCAGTGCTATCCAGAGTAGCAGAGACCGCATGCTGCAAAGTAAAGCAGTTTTCGCTAATCGCTCAAAATGGCCACCCCCCTTCCGCATCTTGAGCACCCGCTGAGAAGAAGTGGTGCGCCCCTAAACGCCGTACCCGCACTACCGGCCACACAGTCCGGAGCCAATTCTCCACCTGCTTAGCCTGTTTGGGAAGCAGGACATTCCAAACTACGATTCCTTTTTTTTCCAGCCGCCTATGCAGCGCCTCCACAAAGACGCCCTGCAAAAAACCTTCTGGCACCTCCCGCTCTACAAACACATCCACGAATATGCCATCAAAAGACTCCCCCACCTGATGGATCGTCTCCGCCGCATCCCCGAGTACGACCCGATAGGGCAAGGGCAGGTCAAAATAAGTCTCTTGTAGGGCGACCATTTGGGGGTCTTTTTCCAGGATGAGAACCTCCGCAGGCGGGGGCTGCCCCGTTTGCGATAAGATTTGTATCAGAGAGGCCCCCATGCCAATTAGCAGGACGCGCTTCCAGCTGCGCCCGTGCAGCCCATACGCAAGAAATGCCTCTTCCCAGGCTTTTTTGAGCTGGCCTCCCACATAGTCGACCTCGCATCCAGTTAGGACGGGCTGGCCCTTTCGCCACTCGATCTGCACCTTCATGCGGCGGAGACAGACTGCAAAGCCTGCGCCATTTCTACCCCTAGCACCGTACTGACGCCCGGCTCCGGCATCGTAACGCCATACAGCACCTCCGCATAAGACATCGTGATTTTATTGTGCGTGATGACGAGAATCTGGCTCACTTCTCCGAAGCGCCGCAGGAGCCGACCAAACTTATCGGCGTTGACATCATCCAGTGGGGCATCTACTTCGTCCAAGATAATAAGAGCCGGGGGCCGAATCGAGAGCATGCCCATGAGCAAGGCCAGGACCGTGAGGGCTTTCTCCCCGCCAGAAAGCTGCGTGATAGAGAGGGGGCGCTTCCCCCGGGGCCGGGCGATAATATCTATGCCGCTGGAGAGCGGCTTATCCGGCTCTACCAGCACCAGGTCGCACGTATCCTCTTCTGAGAAGAGCTCCCGAAACTGCCGGATAAAGGCCTGCCGCACCGCCTCAAAGGTGTCTGTAAAGCGCTGAGCGGCCTCCCGGTCCAAGGTAATCAGAAGTTTTTCCAGCCTTTCCAGCGCCTGGCTGATGTCGGCTCTTTGACTTTGATAGGATTCCATGCGGGCTTTTTCCTGCTGGAGGGTAGTGAAGGCTTCAAAGTTGAGCTCACCGAGGTCGGTCATCTGCTGGCGAAGGGTCTGAAGCTGGCGTTCTACCTCGTCAGCAGAGAGCCGGCTACCCGGCGCCTCCGGTAGGTCCCCTAAGCTAAGCGAGACCTCCATTTCTAAGCGCTGGGTCATCATCTGAATACGATGTTCGGCCTCCTGGCGGCGAGCTACGAGACGATTGCGACGTTCTAAGAGGGCCTCCCGCTGGGAAAGCTGCTGATAAAGGGTGGACTCAATTTCCTTATAGCTTTTTTCGGCGGAATGGAGCTCTGTCTCAAAGCCTTTCCGACGATTGGCGATATTTTCGGTATCAGCTTGGGCCTGTGCGAGGGCTTTTTGCGTTTCGGAAAGGTTAGCCTGTGCTGTTGTGAGCTCCTGCATGAGGCGGGCCTCCTGATCGCGGAGGTAAGTGAGGCGTTTGCGTACCTCGCTAAGCTGCTGGTGCAGGAGCCGCTGGTGCTTCTCCTCCTGGCGAAGCCGCTCTTCTATCTGGGCGAGCTGGTAACGCTTTTCGGCCTGGTGGGCGGAGAGGTTCTGGAGCTTTTTCTGGTAGGCTTCGTTTTGCTGGGAAAGGTCCTGGCGTTTTTCTTCCAGGTCGGCCAGGCGGCGCTGGGCGTGAGCGAGCGCGTCCTCGATCGGCTGTAAACGCTGCTGATGCTGGGCTTCTTCGGATTGGAGGGCCTGAAGGCGACCTTCTTCGACGGAAAGGGCTTTTTGGGCTTC
>JAPYWM010000039.1 GCA_028276345.1 Sphingobacterium sp. | reverse complement strand
CGGTGAGGCGGGGAAGGTCTTTCCAGAGGTCGGCTTGCGCACGCTGGATGGCGGCGAACCACCCGGCGGTGGCGATCTTGAAAACGAGGGGGTCGTTGGCGTAGGCCTGGGCTTCGGCGGGGTCGTGTGTGAGATCGGTGGGCTTTAGGCCAGAAGGGAGGCTGAGCGTAGGGACAAAGCGCGCCGCCAGTTCGCCCAGAATCCGCTTATAGGCAGGTACTTTGACCTTGAGCTGGATAAGGGGGGCGCTGACGACGGTGAGATGGGGTTTCCAGAGCGCGGCGTACTTCTGCCGATAGCGCAAAACAATCAGCCCTCCCAGCGAGTGGCCAAAGAGCACGATAGGCTGTGGCACGCGCGGGTGCCAGTGAGTCCATACCGCTGTGAGATCAGCGAGATACTCTTCGAGGTCGGAGACGTAGCCGCGGCGTCCTGTGGAGCGGCCGTGGCCCCGCAGGTCCCAGGCTATGCTATGCCACCCCAGCTCCAGCAGGTACTGGATGAGGGGGAGGTACCGGCCGCTATGCTCGGCATACCCATGTACCCACAGGACAGTCCCTCGGGCTGACAAAGCCGGCGCAGGGTAGTAAGCCGTGTAGAGCCGTTCACCTTCGTAGCCGGGGATAGTCTCTAGATGCATCTGCATAAGACAAAGGTAGGGGTAGCGGGGAAAGTCGCCGAAAAAGCCCGTGGCAGGTCCCTCAGAGAAAGTTTGCCCTGTGAGCGGTAAAGGCTATAGGATGTTCGGTAAATCCCCCTTCACTCCAGGGCCTGGGCCTTCTGCAGAAGCTCCTGCGTCTCTCGATAGCTCTCTTCTGGCAGGTTTTTGGCCTGAGCCAGCGCAATAGCCTTGGCGAGGGTTTCTACGGCTTCTTTTTTGCGTTTGAGCTTGTAGTACAAAGCACCGAGCGTGTCCCAGATTTGCCAGTCATCGGGGTTGTAGGAGAGGGCTTCCTTAGCCCAGTAGACGGCCATCCAAAGGGCCCGGGGCTCTTCTACCTCTTCGTAAATAGTCCAGGCTAAACTGTTGAGCTCGTCGGCGAGGTCAAGGCGTTCATCGGGGTCTGGTGGGCCTATGGTCTTGATGAGCGCGGCATATTGCGTCGCATAGAGAAGGGCTTGGGCGTGGCTTTGGGGGGTGCGGGCCCTAAAGAGAACTCTTATAAGCATGTCCAAAGCCACCTTCTCGGCGAAGGGGAAGCGCGCGTGAAGCTCCTGGGCCCGGACTACGGTGCTCTCAGCTGCTATCAGGTGCGGTTCTGGTAGGCCCTGTGCCTTGGCTTGCGATAGGATTCGCTGATAGCGGCTTGGGAGTCCTGCGCGCAGAAGCGTCCTGTACATAGCCTCCCATTCTTTAGGGGGTAGAAGGTTTCGGAGGGTATCAGCCACCCCATCTATCGCATAACTGAAAGCGGCTGGCAGTTTCAAGGCTGCATCCCGCAGATGTTCATAGGCTCTCGGCTCGTAGAGCCAGGCCAGTCGCGGCGAGGGAAATGCCCGGATATAGGCTTCCCAAGTTTTATGCAGGGTAGCGGAGTCGCCACAGCTCACCGCCCACACAAAGTACCGCCGCACCACCATTTCACTCCGATCCCCTTTCTCAAACTTCTGTCGCAGGGTAGGGAGGTCTGCCTGATAGCTTAGCGCATTTTTGACGATAGCTTGCCAGGCTTCTCGGACGGACGGGTCTTCGCCACTTTTGCCCATCGGCGTCCCTTCCGTGCGGTAAAAAAGCTCCCCATTCGGATACAGGAAGAGAAAGGTTGGGTAAGCACGCACCTGATACTTTTTAGCCAGTTCCTCGCCCCCTTTCGTATTTTGCTCGCCACTCCCGGCATACACTTTCAGGGGCACAAAGTGAGCCCTGATAAGGCTGTCAAACCATCTTTGGGGGAAAACTTCTTTCTCCGTCCAGCGGCAAGGGCCGCACCAGGTAGCGGACACCATCACCCAGACGGGCTTTTTCGTCTTTTTAGCCTCCTTGAAGGCCGCATCTACATCGGTCGTGTACATCAGCCCCTGCGCCCAAAATAGGGAAACGAGCATAGTGGCCTTAGCCCACTGCATGGGTCAAAGTTACTACAAAAAACGTCTAAGCTTTTAGGCCGGTGATGGTGATTATTTCAGTATTTCCCGGGCGATGACAAGCTGCTGGATTTCTGAGGTGCCCTCGCCGATTGTGCAAAGTTTGATGTCGCGGTAGTATTTTTCCACGGGGTAGTCTTTGATATAGCCATAGCCGCCGAAGATTTGTACGGCATCATTGCAGATTTTGACGCCGATCTCGCTGGCGTAGTACTTAGCCATAGAGCTGTACAGGTTGATAGTTTCTTCGCCGGTGTTTTTCTTATAGGCAGCTTGAAAGACGAGCATTTCGGCGGCGGCGATTTCCAGGGCCATGTCGGCGAGCTTGAAGGCGATCGCCTGGTGCTCCATCAGGGGCTTATTAAACTGCGTGCGCTGCTGGGCATAGGATAGCGCGGCCTCGTACGCCCCGCGTGCAATCCCCAGCGCCAGGGCCCCAATCGATATCCGCCCGCCTTCCAGCACCTTCATCGCTTGGTGAAAGCCCTCGCCGACTTCGCCTATGCGCTGACTGTCTGGCACCCATACCCTATCCAGCCCCACCCAGCTTGTCTCACTGGAACGCATCCCGAGCTTATCTTCCTTTTTACCGGGTATCAGGCCTGGTGTACCCTTTTCAATAATGAATGCCGTCGAATTACGACTGGTACGCCTTTCGCCCGTACGGGCTATGACTACATAAACGTCTGCCGATATGCCGTGTGTGATGAAGTTTTTCTGACCGGTGATGCGCCAGCCATCTCCTTCTCGCACGGCTATGGTATCCATGTTGGAGGCATCGGAGCCGGTATTGGGCTCGGTGAGGGCCCAGGCCCCGATCCATTCCCCCGACGTGAGCCGCGGCAGGTACTTTTGCTTTTGCTCTTGACTCCCGAAGTAGTAAATATGCCCCACAGCGAGGGAGTTGTGCGCGGCTACCGACAGGGCGAAGCCGCCATCGACCTTGCCCAGCTCCATGATTGCCGCTACATACTCGTAGTAGCCCAGCCCTGCCCCGCCATATTCCTGCGGCACGAATATCCCCAATAGCCCCAGCTGCCCCGCCTCCCGAAATAGTTCTACTGGAAACCGCTGGGTCTCATCCAGCTCTCGCACGACCGGCGATAGTTTCTGCTGCGCAAACTCCCGCACGATCTCCTGAATGTGTCGCACACTCTCCGGCAGCTCCAGCGAAAACGAGCCCGCCTCTGTCGCAATAGCATTCCCCATGACGACAAAGGTAACAAATCTCAGGCGCTGCCTCTTCCCTTTTTTATCGGCTCCTATTCTGGGGGACTTTGGGTATATTTGCCCCATGGCTTATCGGTGCCTAAGCCTGCTTGTAGCAGGGGGCCTTCTGCTGGCCCAAGCAGCAAAATATCCGCCTAACCCGTATCAGCCCCTTTTCAATGCAGTTTACACTCGGCATCCCGAGGTGCCCCGGGGCCTTCTGGAAGCCATAGCCTGGCGGGAAAGTCGCTTCATGCCCCTGAGCCCTGCCGAACCCGCTTGCTCAGACATGCCCCAGGGATGGGGCCTTTTCGCCTGGATGGAAAACGGAAAGGGCTACTTCCGGGAAAACCTCCGCCTCATCGCCGAAAAAACCAACCTCCCCCTTTCCGAACTCAAAAATAGCCCCGCCCTTCAAATAGAAGCCCTCGCCCGCGCCTACGAACTCTACTGCGAGGATAAACGCCTTGCCCCCAAAGACCCCCAAACCATCAAAAACTTCCTCATCGCGCTCAGCTACCTCCCCATTCCCGACGACCCCCTCAATGACTTTGCTCTGCAGAGTGAGCTCTTCGAGACTTTTCGCTTCCTGACAGACCCAGAGGCCGCCGCGCACTACAGCTTCCCTAAATGGGAAATCAGCCTACCAGAACTCTTTGGGAAGAACTACGCTATTCTCGCTTTTTCGCCGGTGGTCGTCATCGGAGAAGCGGTACAAACCCTGGACGGCACCCCTTTTCAGCGCACGAATAACACCGACTATCCAGGGGCTATTTGGGACCCGGCCGCCAGCTGTAACTACAGCTCCCGAAACGGCACTACCATCACCCATGTTACCCTGCACACCGTCCAGGGAAGTTATGCCGGCTGCATCTCCTGGTTCAAAAACTGCAGCGCGCAGGTCTCGGCGCACTATGTGATTCGCTCCTCGGATGGCCAGATCACCCAGATGGTCCGCGAAGCCGACAAAGCCTGGCACGTCGGCACTGAAAATCCCTATACGATTGGCATTGAGCATGAAGGCTACATCAATAACCCGAGCTGGTACACTACCGCCATGTACAATGCCTCTGCGGCCTTAGTTCGTGACATCTGCCAGCGTCGCAGCATCCCGCGCAATTCTACGTGGTTTGGCGATGCCTGCTCCGGCTCCACTTCCAGCTGCTTAGTCAAATCCTGTATCCGCATCAAAGCCCACCAGCAGTACCCTAACCAGACCCACAACGACCTCGGCCCCAACTGGAACTGGAACTACTACTACCAGCTTGTCGCCGGCCCCACCTACGCCATCAATCAAACTTTGACCGCCTCATCGGGGACCGTTTACGACCCCGGTGGGCCAAGTGGGGATTACAGCAATAATCAGCGCTATTTTATCAAGATTGCGCCGCCTGGTGCTACCGCCATCACGCTAACCTTCCAGCAGTTTAGCCTGGAAAATAACTTCTCCGCTTCGACAAAGGGCGGTGACTACCTGTACATCTATGACGGCGATACGACGACAGCCCCCCTGCTCAGACGTTTGACGGGCACCACCCTCCCTAGCTCCATCACCTCTACCGGCGGGAAAGTGCTCTTGGAGCTGCGTACCGACTGTTCCAATCCTATGGCCGGCTGGCAGCTCACTTACAGTGCTAATCTCCCAGCTGGCTCCGGCGATAATACCCCACCCACCACCGCTATTGGCCCAGCACCCGATTGGGTCACCCAGAACTTCTCCCTCGCCTTCTCTGATAGCGATAACGTCGGCATAGAAAAGGCCTTCTATTTGGTGATGTATGACAGCAGTGGCGACTGGCGGGGTAATCCCGAGCGGGGCTTTTTCAGCGACAACTTTATCGGGCCAGCGCTTCATCCGGACTGGACGCCGGCCGTCGGTACGTTTCTCATCTTTGACCCCGGTAACGGCGACCCCGTCCTGCGCCAAACTGACGAGTCTATCTCTAACACCAACCTCTACGCTTACCTGCGCCAAGACCTCTCCAACCGCTACCTGTACCACTGGGCAGGCCGCTTCGTCCGGGATACCTCCAATAACTGCCGCATGGGCTTACATATCTTTTCGGATGATCCTACCCTCTCCGAGCGGGGCAACTCCTACTTCGTCTTCTTTCGTCTGCAGGGCCAAAAGGTCCAGCTATACAAAGTCGTGAATAACTCCTGGGGCAGTGGGCCAGTGGCTCAGGTTACTTACCCCTTCCAGGATGGCGTGTGGTACGACTTCAAGTGGAGCTATGACCGCATCACCGGCGACCACCATGTTTATGTGAATAATCAGCTGGTCCTCAGCTGGAAGGACCCTTCGCCTATCCTGACAGGCTCTTACATCTCCCTCCGTACAGGAAATGCCCAGGCTGAATACAATAACTTCAAGGTCTACCGCTCCCGACCGATTAATGGCACCGTTACGATCCGGGTAGGCTCTGCCAATAATGACGATATTCGGCGGCAGTCAGAAACGCCTACGCATTATGTGGGGCGGATTCGGAGTATTGTGCAGGATTCTGCGGGCAATCTCTCCAGCACGCCTGCTCGAGATGTGCGGGTAGATTGGACGCCTCCGACTTCACCCGCGTATGTGCGTGATGGGAGTGACTTTCTGCAAGACCAGGATACACTCTATCAGGACACCCTCCTGGTGGGCAGTTGGGACCTGGCTGACGACCCGCACTCCGGCATCTTAGAATATCAATACACCCTTAGCACGGCCCCCGGCGACTCGAATGTGATCGGCTGGACGGCTACGGCGCAGACCAACATATTGGCAGAGCCCCTCGCAGCGGGAACTCTTCAGCGGGGCACGCGCTACTACATCGGCATCCGGGCGCGCAATGGGGCAGGCCTCGTAGGTGGTCCTACCTACTCAGATGGTTTCGTGTATGATGTGATTAGCACGGGGCTTGCCCGACAGGAAGGGTATGTGCTGCTGGCGCCTAATCCCTCCGCAGGCCCCAGTTTCCTGTACTTCGTGGGATACTTTGCGGAGTCTGTGGACGTGCGGGTGTTTGACCTGCTGGGCCGATGCCTATGGCACACCCGCACCGCAGAAGCCCGCCTGCGCTTGCCAGACTTATCGGATGGCACCTACCTCATCCAAGTCCAACCTTCCCACGCAAAGCCCATCCTCCTCCGCTGGGTCGTAGCGGGTAATTAGGCCTTCGGTTTTTCTTGGCCCGCCCTTATTCGTAGATAGGGACGGCCCCTTTTCACCTTTTGCAGTAGAAATGCCAATAGGGCGGCCTCTCTGAAAACCGTATTTCCCGATAGGTATCAGAGAGGGTCGCTATTTCTTTCCGGCTAAACCGCTGCTCAATCCGCGTGAAAAACCGGTCATACACATCCTGCTGGATGCGTTTGAGACTTTTACCGGCGTAATTTTCGTGAAGGGGTATCTTAGAGGCCCAGCCAAAGGGCCGTGCAAGGTAGCCCAAGCCGATAAAGGGCAGATAAAGCGTGAGCATAAGCAGCCAACTTAGCCCTTCTCGCAGCAGCGGCGACCGAACCCGGTAAAGCCCCCTGCGCAAAAGCGTTACAGCTCCCAGCAGCCACCGAAAATATACTGGCTTATTATCCAGCGCATAGTATAGATAGATCAGCTGCTCCGGCGCATAAGCGCTTATGTGGCGGGCTGCCTCCAGAGCATTTATAGGTAGGTGGTGTAAGACCCCCAGACAGATTGCAAAATCCGCAAAATCTCGTCGGAAAGGCAGCCGCATAATATCACCCATGAAAAAAAGTGCATTGTTGGCATCTCGCAGATTTCTTCGAGCAACGAATATCGCCTCGGAAAAATCTATCAGAATCAGCTCCCGACAAATGTCCTTGACGAAGTAGCTCCACCGACCGATTCCACAGCCGAGGTCACACCATCGCTTGCCTTTCAGGGCTGCCTGGTCTACGATGTCTAAGTACGCTTCAAACTCCGCTTGATGTTCGGGCAGGATCTCAGAAAAGCGAAGCCATTCTGCTCCAAAAGTATACTGGATGTCGGTGGCGATGGCAGGGGGTGCTGCTGCGTGGGCTGCCTGGGGACTCAAGCGCTGAGCTATTGAGGGGGGGTATTCAGATGGCTCCAGAAGAATTATGACGTCGTCTATAATCGGATACACTTGGGAGCCGACGATGAGTTTATCCTGGTGCAGTTCTACGGGTTTTCCCCATAAATCTTCCAGGATGGCGAGCTTATCTGCATAATACATGCCGCGCAAAAATACAGCATCCTGTCTAAGGCACCGTACCACCGAAACGCCCTATCTTTGCACCCATGAGCATTACAGCGGAAGCGGTCAAGCGCCTAAGGGAAGCCACCGGCGCCGGCATCATGGATTGCAAAAAAGCCCTGGAAGAGTCCAACGGCGACTTTGATAAGGCGGTGGAGATTTTACGCAAGCGGGGGCATAAGATGGCGGCGGCCCGGCAGGAGCGCACCGCCAAGGAAGGGGCCGTCTTTGCCGCCACGAAAAAAACACTTGGACACCTCCTGCTTTTAGCCTGCGAAACCGACTTCGTGGCTCGCAACGCCGACTTTCAGGCCTTTGGCAAAGCCCTCGTACAATCCGCCCTGGAGAAGGACATCCGTTCCAAAGATGAGCTGACTAACCTCGGTGTAAACGGTCTCTCCTTCTCAGATAAGATAGCCGAGCTCACGGCCCGTATCGGTGAAAAAATTGAAGTCGCAGAGTGGGGCCGCCTGGAAGGTGAGTATGTAACGGCTTACATCCACTTAGGCGGGCGGATTGGCGTCCTGGTGGCCCTGAAAGGCATTGGCAACCTCGACGAAAACACCCTCCACGAGGTCGGCCAAAATATCGCCATGCAAGTGGCAGCCTTGCGTCCCATTAGCGTAAGCCGCCAGACAGTTCCCCCAGATATCCTGGAAAAAGAAAAAGAAATCGCCCGCGAGCAGGCCCGTGCTGAAGGTAAGCCCGAAAATATCCTGGAAAAAATCGCGATTGGCAAGCTGGAAAAGTTCTTCAAGGAAGCGGTGCTTCTTGAGCAGGAGTACTTCAAGGACTCGCAAAAGACGGTAGCCCAATACCTCAAGAGCGTCTCGCCGACCCTGGAAGTGCATGGATTCTTGCGGTTTCAGGTGGGCGGGAAATGAAGTACCGGCGCATTTTGCTCAAGATGAGCGGGGAAGCGCTGGCGGGGGAGCGGGGATTTGGGATTGATGCGCAGCGGCTGCGGTACTATGCGGAGGAGATTCGGTCGGTCGTGCAGCTTGGGGTGCAGGTGGCCGTGGTGATTGGCGGGGGGAATCTCTTTCGGGGGATCGAGGGTAGCGAGCAGGGGCTGGACCGAGCTCAGGCCGACTACATGGGCATGTTGGCGACTGTCATCAACGGCCTGGCCCTGCAGAATGCGCTGGAGCAGCTTGGGGTGCCGACGCGGGTGCAGTCCGCTATTGAAATGGCGCGGGTATGCGAGCCGTTTATCCGGCGGCGGGCTATCCGCCACTTAGAGAAGGGTCGAGTGGTCATCTTTGCCGCAGGCACCGGCAATCCCTTCTTTACGACCGATACGGCGGCTACGCTCCGAGCTATTGAAATCGGTGCCAACGTCCTCCTCAAAGCCACCAAAGTAGACGGCATCTACACGGCCGACCCCACCAAAGACGAAACCGCTCAAAAACTCTCCCACATCACCTACCAGGAAGCCCTGGATAAACGCCTGGCCGTAATGGACCTTACGGCCTTTACGCTCTCCCAGGAGAATAAACTGCCCGTCATCGTCTTCAACATCTTAGA
>JAPYWM010000038.1 GCA_028276345.1 Sphingobacterium sp. | reverse complement strand
CTGGGGCTGACCGACCGCAACCTCTTCTTCCATGTGCCGATGTGGTTTGCCATGTATGCGATGATGGCTTTGTCGCTTTGGTGGAGCGGGCGTTATCTTTTGCGGCATGACCTGGAAAGCGATCGGCGGGCCCGAGAGGCAGCGGTGGTGGCGATGTTTTTTGGGGTTTTGGGGCTTCTGACGGGGATTTTGTGGTCACGGGTGACCTGGGCGGCGGCTTTGCCGGACTCAGACTGGCAGGCGTGGTGGGGCTGGGACCCCAAACAGACGTTTGCGCTGATAGCGCTCCTGGTCTATGGCGCGTATTTCTTTTTCCGGCAGGGGATCAAAGACCTACGGTCGCGCGCCCAGCTTAGTGCTGCGTACAATGTCCTGGCAACGATCCTGGTGGTGCCGCTGACGTTTTTCCTGCCCCGCTATTTAGGGGGGCTCCATCCCGGCGCAGAAGGTTCGCCCGCCTTTCGTACGGAGGACATCAGCAACCTACATCGGGTGGTGTTTTACCTGTCGGCAATGGGGTTCATCGCGCTGGCGGTATGGGTGTGGCTGGTGCGGGTGCGGCTGAGCCGGCTGGAGGAACGCCTTACCACTGCTCAAGACCTTCCCGCCGAAGCCGCTTAGGGGTGTACTTGTGCGGCCGGTGGAAGCCGCCCAGCTGGATTTCGCCCGTGGGCAAAATGCGGGCGGGATGGGGGCGAGCCCAGTGCACCTGTCCGCCTATTCCCGCTTGCAAGTAGAAGCGCTGCAAGTAGGGTTCTAACCACACCCGCACGCCGAAAAGGAGCATGAGACGCGTATCGCCTCGCAGGTCTTTTCGGGGCCAGTAGCGCTGATGCACATGAACTGCCACATACAGCGGTCTATCCCGCCGTTCATCCGCCCGGAAGTACCCAATGCCGCCCTGCGATACACCCAACGAAATATACCCTGGCACCGGCGAAAAGTGAAAAAACGTATGATGATAGCGCACTGCCAGAGCTGGCCGGGCCCACAGGTGCACGCCGCCAATGCCGAGGCTTCCACCCCAGTAAAAGGGCTTCGGCGCATCCAGCGGCTGGCTATAGAGCCACAAACCGCCGCCGCTCAAAATCCACCCGATAACGTTTTTGCTCTTTAGCACTTTCAAATCGCAATTCACCGGTTTGGGGGTCGGGAGAAGTGTGATGGGACTCCTCTTCCAGGGTGATGGTGCCATCAGGGAAGAAAATAGACCGCCCAAAGGAGAGTTGGTGGGTCGTTCCTTTTTGGAGGGCGGCTGTAAGGCGATCGTGGAGGGTGCAGCCTTTATCTATGAGGAGGGCGTAGAGGCTCTGGCGGGAAGCATCAATGGCTTCTATAAGCCAGAGGGTGGTGCCGTCGGGATAGCGGAGCTGGCCTATGGGGGAATAGAGCGGCTCTTTATCCTCGTCAGCGGCGAGTTTTTCTCGGAGCCAAGCTTGGAGGGGAGGGGGGAAGGGCTCGCGGGCCTGGGCGGATTCCGGCGCGGCCCGATAGGGAAAAGACAGGAGCGGGAGCTTTTTAGCAATAGCCTCGCAGGGGGAAGCATCCGCCGTCGGGAGGGCAGCATAAGCGGCTGTGTCTGGACTATCCGGATAGGCGGCTGCTTTTGAAGCGGGGGAGTCACATCCCAGGCTCCATAATCCCCACACAAGGACCAGAAGCCACCCTCTCATGGGATAAAAGTACGAGTTTTTCAGGAGGGGCTGGGTTTCTGTCTGGTGCTTCTGTCGTAGATTTGAGGCGATGCGCAGATTAGGGCTCATAGGACTTTGGATGGTGGTGGGCGGGTGGGGTTATGCGCAGTTAGTCGAAATTCCGGAGACCCCCGATGAGTTTGGCATAGCGCTAAAGAATGCTCTGGAGCGCTTTAAGCGGCCGGACATCACGGCACGGGCCCAAGCGTTTTTCTCGGCTTGGGAGACAGGCGATCTTTCTGTGCCGGAAAAGAAAGGTATTGCTTCCTTAGCGAGCCGTTTGCATAAAAAGGGCTTTAAGCCTTACCCGGAGCTCCTGCGCTTTGTAGAGGCGGCGCTTCTGCTCAAAAATCCGGAGACCAGAGTCCGGGCCCCCGTCCCGCAGTTTCTCGCCCTTTCTGAAACCCTGGCCCAGAGGAATCCCGCCTACCTGCCCAAATTCTGGGAGACCTTAGCGAACTTCGTTCCGCAGGGCATTGTCAATAAGACTACTATTTTTGAATGGCGTATTGACAAAAGTGAAGCCAGGCTGGGGTTTTATACTTACTATGACTCGTCGGCGTTTGAGGAGCGGCAGGTTCCAGCGTTCTTCTTCAAAAACACCAATCTCATCTGCGCTACCGGAGGCCAGGAGATTATGATTCGGGAGGTGGATGGGGTACTCAATCTGACCAACCGGCAGTTTCTTGGGAAGCGGGGCAAGGCGGACTGGCGGCGGCTGGGGATTGGCTTCACGGAGCTTTACTGCGATCTGGAGGACTTCGTGGTGGATATGAATGTGCGGCGGCTCGTGGCGCCCCGGGCGACCCTGTACTATGGGAGCTTTCTGCCCCGGCCCGTGGTGGGGCGCTTTGAGGATGACTTCACTATCTCCCCTGACCCGCTAAAAGCCCAGACGCCTGCCTTCCAGATGACTGAAGGCTCTATCGAGATCAAAGAGTTTATCCCGAATACCATTTATCGGGGCGGCTTTGGCTTGCGGGGCCTAACCAAATATGGGGCAGCTGTCGGCGATACCCTCGCCGAACTGAGCGTCTTTGCAAAAGGCAAAGAAGTCATGCGTGTCTACCTAAGCAGTCTGGCCTTTGACCCGAAAAAGCTCACCGCCCGTGAAGTAGCCGTAGAACTCTACCTCCCCTTCGGCGATACGATTTATTACCCGGTTACGGACCTGATATACGATGTAGCTACCCAGCATATCCTGCTCAACCGCGACCGCAAAAATCCCAATACGCGCAAAGGTTTTTATAGCACCTACCACAAAATGGAAATGCTTTTTGATGCTATTGAGTGGCGCCCGCTCACCGATACTTTCATGCGTTTCACAGCTATTATTGACCCGAAGGGCAAATACGGCATTGTGCAGTCTATTGACTACTTCAATCAGCGCGAGTACGAAAAATACAAGTCTATCACCCCTATCAATCCACTGGGGGCGATTTACGCCTACATGAAGGACCAGGAGGCCCGCCAAAAGCGCCAGCGCCGAAAAAATATCCGCTATACCATCCGAGATGTGGATGTACTCAAACATCAAAAATTAGACTGGAATGTTTATGGAAAAGCCTTTCAGGAGCGGCTAAGAGAGATTGAGACTTATGGCTTTATCAAATACGAACCTGAGTTGGGGATTATAGAGCCGCTCCCGAAGCTTTTGCGGTGGGCACAAGCCGCCTATGGCGAGAAAGACTATGATGCGATTCGTATCTTCTCCAACACAGCCGACGGCGAAAATGCCCGCTTAGACCTCCAGACAAAAGAACTCACCCTACGCGGCGTAGAAGTAGTAGTCTTTGCTGACTCACACATTGTGGAGATAGCGCCCTACAAGCGAACAGTCTATATTGGTGAGAACCGTTCTATGCGCTTTGCCGGGCGGCTGGCTGCCGGCAAAACCGACCTCTACGTATGGCCGCAGCCTCGCATGCAGTTTGACTACGAAAACTTCAAGGTTCTGTTTTTCAATATAGACTCCCTCAAGTTTAAGCCCGAGCGGGATCCGCTTTTTGCGGCGGGCAAATATCCCCGAGTCGGCCGCTCTCTCTCCTCACTCCGCATAGAAAATGTCAGCGGCTGCGTATATATTGACCTTCCTTCCAATAAAAGCGGCCGAAAAGTCATACCCTATTACAGTATCCTGGACTGCTATACGGAATCCTACAAGTACTGGGATAGCCCCATTACCCAGCAGGGCCATTACAAGCGCGACCGCCTATACTTTGAACTGGACCCTTTCATGCTCGATAGCTTGGAAACGTTTAGCTTAGTGGGGTTGGAATTCCATGGTGTGTTTTTCACTGATAGCGTCTTTCCGGCTTTTCGGGATACGCTGAAAATCATGCCAGATGGTAGCTATGGCCTGCAAGAGTTTTTTGCGGATGGCGTGCCAATCTATCGTGGGAAAGGAAAGTTTTATCAGCGGGTGGCAATGGATAACTTTGGTCTGCATGGCCGGGGCGAGATACACTACCTCACCAGCCGCGTGCAAGCAGATACGTTTGTATTTTACTTTGACTCCTGCATAGCGGAAAGAGCCCGGCTTATCCTGCCGCAGAGTCAATATGCCCTGACAAAGTACCCCGAAGTCCAAGCAGAAAGTTTGCGATTTCGCTGGTATCCCTATGAAGGGCGGATGGTTTTGGAGACGGGCCGAAAACCAGCGCTTCTGTATGCAGGCCAGGCGCGCTTTCGGGGCGAGCTCGTCTATACCCCCGAGGGCCTCAAAGCCCGGGGACTCTTGGAAACCGGCGAAGCCCAAATAGAAAGCCAATCCTTCGCGCTATCTCCTACCGGCTTCACCACAAAAGATGGTACCTTTCGCCTCATAGACCCAAAGAAACCCACCGAATACCTCTTTGTGGCTGAAAATGTAGAGCTTGACTACCGTGTAGATAAGCACCAGGCCGATTTTACCTCCCTGCGCGTGGGCGAGCCTAACATCCAGTTTCCTCGCCAAAACATCGCCACTTCACTCGGCAAGGGCACCTATAATCGCGAAACCGGTGAAGTCTTCCTCTCCTCCCACGTGCCCGACGAAAGTAAAAACTATGTCATTCAGCGCAATCCTAACGGCAAAGAAGTCGTCTTCAATACGCAGGTTATGCTCTATAATCTCAAACAGCAGACGCTGGAGGCGAACCGGGTGGATTCTATTGTCGTGGCAGATGCGGTGGTCTATCCGGAAGGGGGGCGGGTGGCGTTTTACCCGGATGGGCGAATCGCCCCGCTCCACCGGGCCGTCATCAAAGCGCCGAAGGGCCTCAGCTACCACACTATCTTAGATGCCACCGTGAAGATCCTCTCCGGCGAAAACTACACCGCCAACGGCCGCTACAAATACACCGATGTAGAGGGCAAACCCCAGTTCATCACCCTGGATAGCATCTATGTCAAAGACGGCGTTACGACTGCTCAGGCTAAAATCTCCGACGATAGCGGCTTCCTCCTAACGGACCGCATCCTTTTCCGAGATAACGTCACCCTCAAAGCCAACGAGCGTTTTCTCTACTTTGATGGCGAGGTGCGCATCCAGTCCGAAAACGAGTTTTTGCGCGAATCCTGGTTTAGCTTTGTCGGATATGTCAATCCCGACACCGTCTTCATCCCCATCAAAAATCCAACTAATAAAAAAGGCCAGGAGCTGACGGTAGGCGTGCATTTCATTCCATTCTACCGGACATTTTATACAAACTTCCTCCAGCCCCGGCGTAATAAGGACGATATAGATGTCCTAATAGCGGAGGGAGGGCTGTCTGTGGATCGGACAACGAAGGCTTTCCGGATTGGGCCGGAGAAAAAGATCAGTGGGCAGTCCCTCCGAGGGAACTGGGTAGAGTACAATGATGCGGCGCGCATTACGACGGCGTATGGGCGGCTGAACTTCCCGGCGTCGGTACCGCCGACGGGCGCACAGATGGCCTTTGCGGGTATGTGGCGGGAAGAGCAGCGCTTCCAGAAGCTGGCCACCGACCTCGTGTGGGTCCTGCACTTCCCCAATCTACCGAGTAGCCTCACCGAGGCCATCGCTAATCGGATGAATTCCTGGGCCTTAGCGCAGGAAGATGTGAGCTATTCCGACCAGCGCCTGGCCGAAGCCCTCGCCGAAATCCTCGACCCCGACACCACCCAGCCCGAAACCAATACGCAGGATCTTCTCCGAGCCGCCCAACGCGCCGCCCTTGCTAAAAATATCCCCCTCGGCAAAAAACTCCCCGCCTCCTTTGTATTTTTACATGTGCCTTTCCGTCGCAGCGACTCTACCGGGGCCCTCTTCGTTACAGCAAACGTCGGCATGGGCGCTATCGGCGGCATCAGCATCAATAAGTACGTCCCCGCTAAAATAGAATACTCCTTCGGCGCCTACAACCCAGCGGAAAAAACCCGCGCACCCGACATTATCACGATTTATTTGGAGCCTACCGAAGGAAACTGGCTTTTCCTCATGTATTCCGGTCATACTGTGCGAATAATATCCAGTGATGTCGGCCTCAATCGCCAGATACAATCTGCCGCCGAAAAGCAAAAAGACTACAATAAAGACCCCTCTAAGCCTAAACTGCAGCTAATCGCCGCCGACCCCGCCGAAAAAGAAGAGTTTTTGAGCCGGTTTTCTGGCTACCTACTCCGATAACGTTATGACGGCCGCAGTAGCTCCTTCCCTGGAAAAGACGCTATTCATAGACATTGAGACAGCTCCCCTCTGGCGCTCGGTGGGGGAGATGGGAGAAGGGGAAAACGTCCTCGTAGAGTACTGGGAGAAACGTTATGACAAATATCGGGAGGCCGACAAGTCGGCGGATGATTACTTCTTAGAGAAGGCTGCTATTCATGCGATATACGGGCGGGTCGTCTGTATCGGCCTGGGCTGGCTCGGCCAGAAAAATGGCGCCTGGACCTGGCGCGAAACGGTCCTTCACGACCTGAATGAAAAACAGCTCCTGCAAAACTTTCTTGATATTTGGACAAAGTACTTTCTCCCATCGCCGGGCAGATCCGAAGTTACCACGCTTTGCGGACATAATCTCTTGAACTTTGACTATGTTTTCTTGGGAAGACGTCTCCTGATTAATGGGTTTCCTCTCCCAGAGCCGTGGCTGACTACGCTGAACGATCCCATCTGGAAATCGCAGAATTTTCGTCTCCGCGACACGATGCAGATGTGGAGCATGCGTGAGAGTGGGGGAGGTAGCTACATCAGCCTGGAAGTGCTAGCGCACATCTTAGGCATCCCCTTCCGGAAAAGTCTCTCCCATCATGAGATTCGAGACCGGTTCTTCCAATGGCAGGACACCGGCGAAGTATCGCATTTTCAGCCTGTACTGGACTACTGCCTGGAAGATGTGCGCACCACCGCTAAAATCTACCTTCGTCTGATGAGCCGTCCAGACCTCATCCCGCACATCACGCCACCTACCTCAAACCCAACTGACCCGACTACCTTATGAACTACCTCATACACGAAAAGAGCGCCTACCTGCGCGCCCACGCGCATCAGCCCGTCCTGTGGTACCCATGGGGCGAAGAGGCCTTTCAAAAAGCCTGGAACGAGAATAAACCCCTCATCATCAGCATTGGATACCAGGCTTGCCACTGGTGCCATGTCATGGCCCGGGAATGCTTCAACGACCCCGAAGTAGCCCGGGTGATGAACCAACACTTCGTCTGCATCAAAGTCGATCGGGAGGAACGGCCGGATGTAGACCAGCTCTACATGGATGCGATGGTGCTGTCAGGGCGGCCGGGCGGCTGGCCGCTCAACTGCTTCGCCCTACCTGACGGGCGGCCCTTCTACGGCGTGACCTATCTACCCAAGAAGCGCTGGCTGGAGCTTCTGAGCCGTATTGCCCACCTGTACGAGCACCACTCCGACGAGGTGCGAAACATGGCCCAGCAGCTCAGTGACGCTCTCAAAAAGTTAGACACTGCGCTCTTAGAGACGTCCGCTGACTCCAGACCTCTCAATCTACCCTGGGAGGAGATCACCAAAGCCCTCCTCAAGGACATTGACTGGGTGTGGGGCGGCGAATGGAATACGCAGAAATTTCCCATGGCTCCCCGCTGGATAGCGTCGCTCGACCTGGCCCTCTTGCATTCGGCGCCCCAGCTCTTGAAAGCCCTCCATCTAACCCTGGAAAAAATGGCTCTTGGCGGGATTTTTGACCCGATTGCGGGCGGCTTCATGCGCTATGCCACCGACCGCGCCTGGCGTATCCCCCACTTCGAGAAAATGCTCTACGACAATGGCCTCCTCCTCACGCTTTACAGTCTCGCTTACCGCAATCATCCCAGCCCCCTTTACGAGCGCGTCATCCGCAAAACCGTCGGCTTCCTCCTCTCGGACATGCGCCTTCCCACTGGACTTTTTGCTGCCTCCCTCAGCGCCGAAAGCGAGGACGGCCAAGAAGGCGCCTATTACGCCTGGCGCGCCGAAGAGCTCTCTGCCGCCATTCCCGACCGCTCAGACCAAGAGCTTTTCTTCATGGCTCATGACATTTCCCTGGAAGGCAACTGGGAGCTGAATCAAAACCTCCTTTATCGGGCATTAGACGATGAAGCACTCGCCGATCGACTCGGCATCTCCACAGAGGAAATCGTGAGCCGACTGGAAAAGATCTACGAACAGCTACGGCCCCTCCGGGCCCAGCGCCCACAGCCTTTCCGGGACGAAGCCGCCATCATCTCCTGGAATGCTTACGCTATATGGGGGCTCGTGGAAGCCTATAAAGCCCTGGGCGAAGAAAGTTATCTGTATGCTGCGCAAACAGCCATGCATGCCCTTCTGCCGCAGCAGGGCTCCCTCCAGCGCCTCCACAAAGAAAATCAGTGGTATGGCGAGGCTTTCGCTGAGGATTATGCGGCCCTCGCCCTCGCTCTCATCCACCTCTACACCGCCACCGGAAACGAACTCTACTTAGAAAAAGCCCTCGCCATCACCGAGGAAGGCATCCAGCTCTTTTATGATTCCCGGGAGCAGGTGTTTCTCTTTGCTGCACAGGATATGCGTGGCATCTCCTTGCGCCGGAAAGATGTCTTTGATACCAGCACACCCTCTTCCAATGCCATGTTCGCCGAAGTGCTGTGGCTCCTCGGGCATTACTTTCAGCGGGAAGACTTTCATGAGAAAGTGCGGGTAATTTTATCCCGTCTTCGGCAGCAGCTTATTCACAATCCTGCTTTGACGGCGTACTTGCTCCGCACGGCTTTACGGGAGGCGTTTGCCCGGCTCAGTCTCATATATCGGGGGCAGGCCATAGAGCCTTTCTGGAAGCGGTACGAGCCGGTAATCGGCTGGGTGGGCTATGTGCGCTCAGCAGATACTCGGATTCCCGCCACGGTAGGCTACGCCTATTACCCGGAGGGCAAATGGTGCCTCTGCGTCGGAAATGCCTGTAGACCCCCAGCCCCAGACATAGAAACCCTCTGGAAGTACATAGAGGAAGAAAAAAACCGCCCAGCTGAATAAAGCTCAGGACTT
>JAPYWM010000037.1 GCA_028276345.1 Sphingobacterium sp. | reverse complement strand
ACGGGAACGATACTGGCGAACTCCGCATACGCCAGGGCTGCGAGGAGGCATGCAAAGCCAGCAATCACGAATGAGATGGCGAGGGCAGGGCCGGCGTAGTTTTTGGCGGCGACGCCGGTCAGCGTAAAAATCCCGCCGCCGATGATGGCCCCAATCCCTAAGGACACGAGCGCCCAGCGCCCCAGCGCCCGCCGAAGCCCACTTTCCTGACTTTCTTTCTGATACAGTTCAATGGGCTTTGTTCGGAATAGGCTTTTCCAGAAGTCAGTTTGCGCCATTATGCAAATGTACGGGGGAGCGGGGCTATGACTGGGCCCAATGCATGGCCCGGTGGACGGCGGCCTTCCACCGCTCTAAGCGAGACGCCGCCTGGGGCCGGGGTATAAAGCGCTCTTTGCCGCTCAGAGAAGCAGCCGGTAAGCCCGCTGCGTGTGCCGCCAGCGAGGCCGCCCCCCATGCCGTCACTTCTGCATGCACCGCCCGCACTATCGGCACCCCGGAAATATCCGCCTGAAACTGCATCAGATAGGGATTCACACTCACGCCCCCATCCACCCGCAGCTCCGAAATCTCCCCCATTAACTCCAAAACCTCCGCACTCTGATAAGCCATCGCTTCCAACGCCGATAGAAGGAGGTCCTTTACCTCCGTATCTCGCGTCAGACCTATGATGAGCCCCCGGGCATACGGGTCCCAGTAAGGCGCCCCTAACCCCGTAAACGCCGGCACAAAAAACACCTCCCGCCCCGGCCCCTCCAGCGTGTCCAGCGCCTTGTAGTCCGAAAGAAGGCCTATCTTCTCTAACCATTGCAGGGCGGCTGCCGCACTAAAAACCGCCCCCTCCCAGGCATACACCACCTCGCCTTTTCCGACTTGCCAGGCCACTGTGAGCAGAAGCCCATCCGGCGGCAAAGCGGGCTTAGGCCCGATATTTTTGAGGAGGAAGCAGCCTGTGCCATAGGTGTTTTTCGCCTGGCCGGGGGCTTGGCAGCCGTGCCCGTACAGCGCCGCCTGCTGATCCCCAATAACCCCCCACACGGGCATCTTTCCGCCCCACACCGCCGTCTCGCCATAAAAGGCCCCACTGGGATGAATCACCGGCAAACTTTCCTTCGGTACGTTGAAAAGCGCCAGCAGCTCCTCGTCCCAGGCGTGCGTGTGTAGGTTGTAAAGCAGCGTACGGGAGGCGTTGGAGACGTCGGTGGCATGGATGCCGCACATCTTGTAGAGCAGCCAGCTATCTATATTGCCAAAAGCCGCCGTAGGTGGAATACCAGCCTCCTTGAGAAGCCACTCTACCTTGGTGGCGGAAAAGTAAGGGTCTACGACGAGACCGGTTTTTTGGCGGAGAGCGGGTTCATGGGGCTTAAGGGCGGTGCAGCGGTCGGCCGTGCGCCGATCCTGCCAGACAATCGCCCGGTGTAAAGGTCGGCCGGTTTTCCGGTCCCAGGCCACCACCGTCTCCCGCTGGTTAGTAATCCCCACCGCCGCTATCCGCTCTGGCGTAAGGCCAGCTCCCCGCAGAGCTTCCTGAACCGCTTCATACTGCGCTTGCCAGATCTCCTCCGCTTCTTGCTCGACCCACCCCGGCTGGGGATAGTACAGGCTAAAATTCCGTCGCCCTATCGCCAGAATCTCCCCCGCCTCCGAAAAAACTATCGCCCGCGCCGAACTCGTCCCCTCATCTATGGCCAGGTAGTAATTCATACCACCGCCAGCCGCTTCTCCATCAGATACCGAAGGATCTGGTCAGGCGAAATCCCCTCAGCCTCCGCCTGATAGGAAAGCACCATCCGATGCCGCAACGTGGGAATGGCCACCGCCTGCACATCTTCCACATCGGGCGCATACTTGCCAGAGAGCAGAGCATGCGCTTTCGCGGCTAATATCAGAAACTGCGCGCCCCGTGGGCCGATCCCCCAGCTGATATTCTCCCGAATGAAGGTATCGTCTGGATTCTCCTGCGGGCGGGTGTACCGAACAAGCTCTACCGCATAGCGAACTACATTATCCGCGACGGGCATCTGCCGCACAAAACGCTGGTAGGTCAGAATCTCCTCCGCCGACAAGAGCAGCTCCACCTTCGGCTCCCAAGGGGCCGTCGTGCGCCGAACAATCTCCATCTCCTCCTCGTACTTCGGATACGAGACAAAGATGGCAAACATGAACCGGTCTAACTGCGCTTCGGGGAGGGGATAGGTGCCCTCTTGCTCGATGGGATTCTGGGTAGCCAGCACAAAGAAGGGCTTTGGGAGGGGGTGGGTCTGCCCGGCAATAGAAACGGCTCGCTCCTGCATAGCCTCTAAGAGGGCAGATTGGGTCTTGGGGGAGGCGCGGTTGATCTCATCGGCCAGGATGATATTAGCGAAAACGGGCCCCGGGCTAAATCGGAAATACCGCTGGCCCGTCTCGGGGTCTATCTGCAAAAGCTCCGTACCTACAATATCAGCAGGCATGAGGTCAGGCGTAAACTGAATCCGGTGGAAAGAAAGGCCCATGGCACTGGCGAGGGAGCTGACCATGAGGGTTTTCGCTACGCCCGGCGGCCCAATCAGCAGCGCATGCCCCCCACCAAAAAGACTCAACGTAAGAAAGTGCAGGGGCTCTTCTTGCCCGACGATCACAGGGGATAGCGCCTTCCGAAGGCTCTGATAGACTTTTCGCAGGCGCTCAGCGCCCGCACGAACCTCTTCCACAGACACCTTGCAAAGGTAGGGGATTCGCCCACAAAAGGTACGCAGACACCCTCAGAGGGCATAGGGCGTCCCTACCCAGGCAGCTTTGTGGGGCAGCTCGGCCTTCAAGAGCTAAGTCAAATCTGCGGGAAGACGGTATGCGCTCAGCCGGACAAGCAGCCGGCGCTTGGCGGACGGGTCTAACCGGGCGGGAAAGGGTGAAGGGTCTCACCAGAAGGCAGCAGAGGAGAGTTTCTGCCAAACAAAATCAAATAACATTTCAGTTTTGCGAAGGGATTCTTGTGCCTCTTCCAGCGTGGGCGGCTGAAACATATCCGGATACCGTCCCTGCGTCACGTACTGGCTAAGTACATCATAACTCTCTTCCACGAGCGGGGCAAAGGCAGGGTCTATCTTGGCGCAGAGCTGCAGGAGCTCCTTAATGCTGTGGGTTTTGGGGAAAGGCTGCTGATGAAAGATGAGAAAGGCTTTGAGGGCTTTCTCAGCGGCCTGCTGGGCATGAAAAGCAGCGGCCCCGAGAGAGGGGGCATCCTCCTTGTAAAGTTCCAGGGCTAACCTGCCCAGCCGAATATCGCTCCTGGCATGAGCCAGCCAGTGATGGGCTTCTTCCTGGTGCATGGCCATAATGTCTTCTTGGTTGAGGATTTTGTCCATAGCCCAAGCGGAGGAAACCGGAATCCCAGAAATACCCTCCTGCAAAGCATAGTGCGTGATATTCCCCACGCAGGCGGCCTTATAAGGCAGCTCGGACTCCGAGACGAGAATCAGATCGGTGGGGATGCCGTTGGCACGAAGAGCCTCTTCTAAGCGGGTAAGAAACCGGCGCTTCGCGGACGAGTCTAACGTTTCCCGAAGAATAATCAAAAGGTCCCAGTCGCTATCCGGACGATGGGTGCCCTTCGCCCGAGAACCAAACAGAACCACCTGCCTAAGCGTCAGCCCCTGCCGAGCTATCTCAGCCCTAAGCACCCCAAGAAGGTCGGGCGGCAGCGCAGTCATCTTCTCAAATGTAGGGTTTTTAGCAGACGAGCGCAGGGATATTCCGTCTTGGCTCTTACCTTTGCCGTATGAAGCGATGGCAGGCACAGCTTGATGGCCGGCATTACATCAGCCTCAGCGAAGCTGCAAACCAGCTCAACATCCCCCTTGCGAAGCTCCCCTACAGTCTTCGCATCCTTTTAGAAAACGCCCTTCGCAATCTGGATGACTTCAAGGTTACTCAAGCGCACCTATCACCCTTTCAAAAGTGGGATGGCAAGCCTGGGGCTGACGACGAGATAGCTTTTATTCCCAGCCGCGTGCTGATGCAGGATTTTACTGGAGTACCGGCCGTAGTAGACTTAGCCTCTCTGCGGGAAGCAGTAGCTAAGCAGGGTGGCAACCCCCGCCGGATTAATCCGCTCGTCCCCGTAGACCTGGTCATTGACCACTCGGTACAAGTGGATTCTTTCGGGAGTGCCTTGGCCCTCCAGCGCAATATCCAACGCGAATACGAGCAAAATCGCGAACGCTATCAGTTTCTAAAATGGGCCCAGCAAGCTTTTGATAACTTTCGGATTGTGCCGCCGGGGATGGGAATCGTGCACCAGGTAAATCTGGAATATCTATCGGACGTGATTACGGAGCGGGATGGGTGGCTTTTCCCGGATACGCTGGTGGGGACGGACTCGCATACACCCATGGTCAATGGGATCGGCGTGATTGCCTGGGGGGTAGGCGGCATAGAGGCGGAAGCAGCCCTGCTGGGGCAGGCGTTTTACTTTCCTTGCCCGGAAGTGATCGGCCTGCGGCTCACAGGACAGCTGCGGCCCGGCGTAACGGCCACAGACCTCGTGCTTACTATCACAGAACTTCTACGCAAGGTGGGCGTGGTAGATAAGTTTGTCGAGGTTTTTGGGCCAGGCCTGGATCATCTGACGGTTCCAGACCGGGCCACTATCTCCAACATGTCGCCGGAGTTTGGCTGTACGGTAACCTACTTCCCCATAGATGAACAGACGCTAACGTACCTATCGCTGACGGGGCGCTCGCCGGAGAAGGTAGCGCAGATTCGGGCGTATGCGCAGGCGAATCATCTTTGGCGCAGGCCAGAGGAAAGTCCAGTTTACACGCAGGTGGTAGAACTGGACCTGAGTGCGGTAGAACCCTCGGTGGCGGGTCCGCGACGGCCTCAGGACCGCATTCCCCTGACCACCGTAAAAAGCGCCGTCCAAACCACCCTGGAAAAGAACTTTCAAAAGCAGCTTCATCCGGTGGCGCCGCAGCCCCTCACGCTCTCGCAGACGCACCTACCCCAAAATGGCTTTGCCCACCTCTCGGCTGGCGATAGCGAATACCTCCTGCGGGATGCCGATGTGGTCATAGCTGCCATCACCAGCTGCACCAATACTTCCAACCCCTCCGTGATGCTGGCGGCTGGGCTGGTCGCCAAGAAAGCCGTAGCCATGGGCCTTCGTCCCAAGCCCTGGGTCAAGACCAGCCTGGCCCCAGGCTCTCGCGTCGTGACCCGCTACTTAGAAAAAAGCGGCCTTCTCCCCTATCTGGAAGCCCTGCGCTTCCATGTGGCAGGCTATGGCTGCACCACCTGCATCGGAAATAGCGGCGCGCTGCCATCCGCCGTCTCCCAAGCCATCCAGGAAAAAAACCTCGTCGTGGCCGCCGTCCTCTCCGGCAACCGCAACTTTGAGGCTCGCGTCCACCCCCAGGTCAAAATGAACTTCCTCGCCTCACCGCCCCTGGTGGTGGCGTACGCCCTCGCCGGCCGCACCGACATAGACTTTGAGACCGAACCCATCGGCTACGACCCCGATGGCTACCCCGTCTACCTGCGCGATATCTGGTTTTCCCCCGACGAGCTCAAAGACCTCATGGAAAAAGTCGTTGACCCCGAAGATTTCCGTCAGAACTACGCCCGAATCTTTGAGGGTGAAGAGGCCTGGAGAGCCCTGCCTGCGCCGACGGGGGACCTGTATACGTGGGACCCAGCCTCTACATACATTCGGAAAGCGCCCTTCTTTGAGGAGGTAACCCGGGCCGTGCCGCCTCTGCAGGATATCGAGGGGGCGCGTGTGCTGCTTATGCTGGGGGATTCTATTACGACGGACCACATTTCGCCGGCGGGGTCTATTGCCTCTTCCAGTCCGGCAGGAGAGTATCTCATCGCACACGGCATCTCCCCGAAAGACTTCAACTCTTACGGGGCACGACGGGGCAACCACGAGGTGATGATTCGGGGGACCTTCGCCAACGTGCGCCTGCGCAATATGCTCGTAGACCGGGAAGGCGGGTGGACACTCTACCATCCCACCGGAGAGGTGCTAACCGTGTACGAAGCCGCCATGCGCTATCAGGCAGAAAAAACGCCTCTGATCGTCCTGGCTGGGAAAGAGTATGGTAGCGGCTCTTCCCGCGACTGGGCAGCTAAAGGTACCACGCTCCTGGGGATTCGAGCGGTTATTGCCGAAAGTTACGAGCGTATCCACCGCAGCAATCTCGTCGGTATGGGTGTGCTCCCCTTGCAATTCCGCCCCGGCGAAAACGCCCAGACCCTCGGCCTCACCGGCAAAGAAATCTACACCATCCGGGGCATCGCCGACGGCCTCACCCCCCAAAAGCACCTCTCCGTGGAAGCCTTAGACCCCGCCACCGGTACGAAAAAGACCTTCTCCGTCATCGCCAACCTCCGCTCCGACGTGGAAATCACCTACTACCAGCACGGTGGCGTGCTGCATTACGTGCTGCGCACGCAGTTTTTGAACTAACGTGTGGGCACCTTGCCTGCATCCCTTCCTCACCCCCCCGGTGCAGGAAGCGCTGACCGCCTATGAGCGCCTCCTGCGCGAAGTCAATGCTACTATCAACCTCGTCTCCCGTAAGGACATAGCGGCGCTGAGAGAGCATCACCTGCTTCCCGCCCTGCTCATATTGTGTCTTTTGCCGATAGAAGAGGGGGCAGAGGTGCTGGACCTGGGAACAGGCGGGGGGCTACCGGGAATTCCGCTGGCGATCGCCCGGCCAGACTTGCGATTTCTCTTAGTGGATAGCATCCGAAAGAAAGCGGAGGCGGTACAGCGCATGGTAGAAGCGCTGGGTCTTTCTGAGCGGGTGCGGGTGCAATGGGCCCGGGCAGAGACCCTGCCCATGCGTTTCCCCTACATCGTCGGGCGGGCGGTAGCCCCCCTGCCGAAGTTCCTCACCTGGGCTAAGCAGCTCCTCCTGCCAGAAGGTAGGGTATATTACTACGCGGGCGAACCCCTACCCCCCATCCCCCCCCGCTGGGAAGCCACCTATCATCCCTTTCGGCAGGTAATAGACCATCCCTACTTGCAGAGCAAGGGCGTCTTATCTTTGCGCTATGCTTAGTGGATATCTGCCAGCGCTGGTGATGCTGGGCGTAGGGCTTGTGCTGGGGGTGGCGTTTGTCTTCGCCCCTGACCTCCTCGCCATGCGCCGAAAAAATCCCTCCAAAAACATCCCCTACGAAAGCGGGATGGACCCTATCGGCCCCGAAAGACCCCGCTTCTCTGTGCACTACTACAAGGTCGCCATGATTTTTACCGTGTTTGACGTAGAGCTGGCGCTTTTATATCCCTGGGTGGGGTTTTTCCCGGAGGACCCGCGGTGGGCGCTGGGGGTATTTGTAACTTTTACGGCGATCTTAGCGGCAGGCTATATCTACCTTCTGCAGGAGAAGGTCTTTGACTGGGCACGAGAAGAGCTGTGAGTATGCTACGGCCGCTTTTGATTGCGGGCGAGTGGGTACAGAGTCGGGATGTCCGACCCGTGCATGCGCCTTATCATGGCGATGTCCTGGGGGAAGTGGCGTATGCGGAGGCCGACCACATTGAACGGGTGATAGCAGGGCAGCCAGCCGCTCAAGCCGCAGCAGCCCGCCTCAGTACAGCGGAGCGCTACGCCATCCTGGATAAACTCTCTCAGCGCCTTCTATCAGAAAAAGAATCCGTCGCCCGTCTAATCGCCCGGGAAGCCGCTAAGCCCCTCCGATATGCCCGCCTGGAAGTAGAACGGGGCCTTGTTACCATCACCACCGGACGCGATCTGGTGCGCACCCTCGCCGGCGAAGTCCTCCCTGCCGACCTGAGCGACGCCCTGCGAGGTCGCCTGGCGCTCGTTCAAAGAAAGCCCGCCGGCCCGCTTCTGGCTATCACGCCCTTCAACTTCCCCTTGAATCTCGTCCTGCATAAGGTCATCCCAGCGGTGGTGGCAGGCTGCGCGATAACACTCAAGCCGGCGCCGCAGGCCCCCCTTACGGCCTTCTGGCTGGCTGAGGCCCTCTTAGAAGCAGGCTGGCCGCCCCAGGCGCTCACCGTGCTGCTTGCCGACCCTCCCCTGGCCGAAAAGCTCGTGCGCAGCCCAGCCTTCAGGATTTTCTCCTTTACGGGCAGTGCCGCCGTCGGATGGCACCTTCAGACCCTCGCCGCCAGAAAAAAAGTCCTCTTGGAGCTGGGGGGCAGCGCCGCCGTCATCGTCCATGATCCCCCCGCAATAGAAACTGCAGCGCACGCTATCGCCGAAGCAGCCTACCTCTATAGCGGACAGGTCTGTATCTCGGTCCAGCGCATCTTTGTCCAGCGAAGGCTCTATTCAGACTTTGTAGAAGCCTATCGCCAGGCTGTACAGACGCTCAAAGGCGGTGACCCCCTGGATGAGAACGTCCATTACAGCTCGCTGATAGACGATAAAGCCTACAAGCGCGTAGAATCCTGGCTGATGGAGGCCCGCATAGGCGGCGCCCAGTACCTTTTGTCAGGGGAGACCCATCCAGAGAAGCGCCTGATAGCGCCCATACTCCTGACGGAGGTGCCGGCCCAGTGTGCCCTGGCGCGAGAGGAGGCCTTCGCCCCGTACGCGGAAATCCGCACCTATGAGAGCTTAGACGAGGCTATAGCCTTGACTAACGCCTCCCCGTACGGCCTCCAAGCCGGCCTTTACACCCAGTCCGAAACCGCCCTCAAAAAAGCCTGGCAGGAGCTGGAGGTAGGCGGCGTCGTCCATAATGCCCCGCCTACGTTGCGATTGGACCATATCCCCTACGGCGGCGTGAAAGGCTCCGGCCTGGGCCGCGAAGGCGTCAAGTACGCTACACTCGAATACACCGAGCCGAAAGTGTTATTATGGTGATGCCAGACGATAAGCTGCTGATAGCGGGGGAAGTGATTCCCAGTCGGCTCTGGATGGGTACTTCGCGCTACCCCTCACCCGAAGTGATGGTGCAGGCGCTGGAAGCAGGACAAGCAGGGCTGGTTACTGTCTCGGTGCGCCGGATTGACCTTAAGCACCCGGAACAGACCTTCCTGGACTTACTCATTGGGAAGTATCGGCTTTTGCCAAATACAGCGGGCTGCTATACGGCGGAGGAGGCGGTCTTCATGGCACAGATGGCCCGGGAAGCCCTGGACACCAACTGGGTCAAGCTGGAAGTGATCGGCGATGATCGCCTTTTGTGGCCGGATACCGAGGAGCTTTTGAAGGCGGCCCGGGAGCTGGTGAAAGAGGGCTTTGTAGTGCTGGCCTATGCCCCGGATGATCCCATCGTTTGCCGGCGCCTATCCGATATTGGCTGCGCCGCCGTGATGCCCTTAGCTGCGCCGATCGGAAGCGGCCAAGGAATACGC
>JAPYWM010000036.1 GCA_028276345.1 Sphingobacterium sp. | reverse complement strand
TTGCGATTGTAGGTAACGCCGGAAAGGATAACCTTCCACCGGGCGCTGCTGGTTCGGAGCGCTTCTTTGAGGGCCTCCATCTGGCGACGACCCAAAATAGATATTTCAGGCTTTGGCCGAAAATAATACCGCCCTAACTCACCCAGTTCAAAAACCTTCATCGTCCCCGTGCGTGCACTGCGATTATCTACAAAAAAGAACTCCACATCCCCCCAGCGAAAGCGCTGAAAGAGGGCTTCTTCCGGCATCTCCAACGCATAATGGGGGAAATACTGCTTATAGGCCCGCATGGCATTTTCACGCAGCGCCGGCGCAAAGGGATAATCCCCTATCGGCAAACTCAGCGTACGATACTGCGCCCGATAATCCCGCCCGGTATTGTCAGCTACATAGTCATGATCGTCGTACAGATAAGCCCAGGCGGATTGCACCCGCAGCGCATAGGCCAGTGGATCATAGTAACGTTTTTCATAAAGCTTTTGTAGGTTTTCCAGCCGATAGGGAAAAAATCGCTCTGTCGAAGGGGGAAAGTTTTTTTCCGTCGTGTCTGGATAGCCCCAATCCCCCAAGTGCAAAATCAGATGCGGCTTCAGAGAGGCGGCAAAGGCTTTGAGGGCTTTTTCATCGCTAAGCCGAGGGTCCAGCAAATCACACGAAAGGGCTACCACCCGTAAAGGCGAAACCGGCGGCGTATGAAAGGTGCCCAGCACCTTTTGGCCCGAAGGCAGATTCACCTCATAAGCGTACTGCGTACCCGGCTGAAGCCCCCCCGCTGCATAACAAATAGGCGGCTCGGCTGCTTTGAGAAGGGTCTCCCGCATCCCTGCGAGCGACAGGCGCGCTTCTGTGCTCCAGATGCAGATTTGCGCAGTAGTGTCTGTAACGCCCCCCACCAGAACCTGGCCACAGGCCCAAGATAGAAGTACTAAAACGCTCAGCCTGTTAGCCTGGCCTTTCACCCTGTGGTGACGGGCGGACTTGAACCGCCGACCCCCAGATTTTCAGTCTGGTGCTCTACCAACTGAGCTACATCACCAGGGTTAGGCAAAGGTACGGCTTTTCTGAGATTGTCAAGGGGAGGCTGCTGATCTACGGCAGGAAAGCGGCTGTTCTGGCCTGATAGAGCGGGAGGGTGGTGGGGTCCCGTAAAATACTCCGGGATAACGTTATAAGGGCCGGATAGACCGGCAGGTCGGGGGTAATTTCTGCGCCCTGTGCCCCCAGACCAGGCATGAGCAGCCAGCTCCGGCTATCTACTTGGCGGAGTGCCTGCAATGCATCGCCATGATGCGCGCCCCACACCCACCCAATCGTCGCCGGTGTACCTATGGGCTTTTCCCGCAAAATAGTGGGCCAAACCTGCTGCTGCCACGCCGCCGCTTCTGTCGTACGCAAAAGCACAAACACCCACTTGCCCGCCACCTCATAAAAGGGACGCAGACTCTCCCAGCCCATGTACGGGTGCACCGTTACCGCATCAAATCCCAGCGTCTCAAAAACGGCGCGCGCATAGGCCCCGTTCGTGTGCGCAATATCCCCCCGCTTCCCATCCAGAATAGCTAAGTAGTCGGTAGGTATCTCTGCCCGCAGGGCCTCCAAAAGTCGCCACCCCTCTACGCCCCACTGCTCATAAAAGGCACTATTGAACTTAAACCCAATCACATAGGGCAGCGAAGCTTGAATAACCTCACGAAGATAAGCCCCTATCCAGGAAATATGCCACTGATGATGCGGCGGGAAAGCCTCTGGCGCCGGGTCCAACCCCACGCACAGAAGCGTCTTTCGCTGCTGTGCCAGCTCGGTTAGGCGCTCCGGACTCATCGGAGATCCACCACGGAAATCCCTGGATACTTCCGACTATCAAAGACAAACTCCGTATCTGGAAGCGCCATCACCTGAAAATTCTTTAGCTCATACTCTACTACCGTCCCATCCCGATGCGCAAACCGAATCCGCTGGGGCAGCTCCGTCGCTTCATTGATCCACACCTCCACCCGAAAATAGTCCGTCGTATCGCTAATAGGGAAAAGCGAAATCTTATGTATCGTTTGGCCCTTGTAGGTATCAGACTTATCTAAGCGGACCTTCATATCCATGTCGTAAATCCGAAAAATGCGGTCAAGACTAAAGCCCTCTTTGGGATTGTAGCTGGTGATGGTGACTTCGTTTTCCTTTTTCAGGTATTGCCAGAGTGTCTTTCCATCGCATAAGATGAGCATGTCATTCATGTCTACGGCGAACTTATTCTGACGGGGACGGTAGCGAAGGGTGCCGGACTTGGCGATGCGCTTCTGTGTAGTATCGGCTTTATTTTCTACCTGGTAGGCGAACTGCACGACAAAGCTTTCCAGAGAATGGAGTTTTTTTCTGGAGCGTTTGATGAGGTTATCGGCGCGAGGGTCTACCTGAGACAAAACCAGCCCCGATAGGAAGAGGGGCCATAAGCTTCGCATGCTAGCAAAGGTACAAAAGGCATACCAGGGGTGGGGGCTATTGCTGCTGGTAGTAATGCCACAGAAGGATGGCGGCGGCTGTGCTGACGTTGAGCGATTCTACAGCGGGAGTGTGCGCAATAGTGAGATGGGTAGAGGCCAGGGCGAGGTACTCCGGGGGGAGGCCTTTGTCTTCGCGACCCAGAAGAAGGATAGCCGCTGGTGGCCACCGCCACGCGGAGAGCGCCGTAGCCTGCGGGGAGGGCTTGGTCGTAGCAATGAGGGACCAGCCGGCGCTGGATAGTTTTTGGAGGTCCGTGTACAGGCGATGGGAACGGAATAGGGGCAAGTGAGAAAGCGCGCCGGCACTGCTACGCCACAGCTCTGGATTAGCGGGTGAGGTCGTCTTCTCCGCTGGCCATATAATCCCCCGCGCTGAAAATGCCGCCGCACTCCGCACAATTGCCCCTACATTTCGCACGTCCGTGATACCGACCAGGGCTACCAATAATCCCTCTACCGGCCCCGCAAGCAGCTCTTCTACGCTCCGAAAAGGCACTGGACTCACATAGGCCGCGCCCCATGTGGCGCCTTTCGGCAGGGCTGAAGGGGGAACTTGCTGCACCCGGAGGTTATATCGCCGAACCAGCTGGTATAGGGCGGGTAGGTAGGGTTTTCCTGCCGGGCAAACTACTCGGTCTATGGCTATCCCGCCTTCTAAGGCCCGCCTGAGTGCCCGGAGGTCTGTAATCACTTCCACACGGCCTGGTATTCCAGGCGTCTCTGGAGAACCCATTCGTGTCCTTTTCGCTCAAAGGTAAAGCTGATTCTGGTCCGGGTATAGACCCAGGTCTCCATAGAAGTCGTATAGAGGCGCAGGTCGGGCGGGCCCCACTTGGCGTAGATAAGGCCGCGGTCCGTGCGGTCGCCGGGCTTGAAGCTGGAAAAGTGCCTCTGGGCATCGGGCCGGTAGGTGGGAGGAAGGTTGAGCTTTTTGGGTGGGGGGCCAGCAAGCCCACAGGTCCAGAAGACCTGCGTGGTATCGCCCCGCACATACCAAGCACAGGGCGTGTAGGCCCAGCGGGGCTTATAGTCATCTAAAATGTACGGCAAAAGCGGCCAGGCGGTATCCACCCGGGCCGGCTCAAAAAACACCTCCCACAAGCTATCCCCCAGGCTAACTTGATGAACTTTTCCTGCACGCTCCATGAGGCGGAGAGGGCTATGGAGCCAAGGCTCTGGCTGGAGAGGGTAGGCTTGTACCAGGGGGGCTGGTAGGTACAGGCGCGCATAGTGGGCTTTTTCGGGAAGGGTCTCGGGAAAAGCTTCCAGATAGGCCCAGTGCGCGGCAAGGCCGGCGGGCAGGCGCCAGCGAAAGTGCACCGGCAGAGAAAGCGTATCGGGTACTGAGAGAAGGGTCTCGGCTATCACCTTTCCCTCCTCGCTGTATAGGCGCCATTGCACCTGGATATGGGAGTCAAAAGCATAATCCTGCCACGTTTCCAGCTCGATGCGCGCTACAAGGGCCCACCAGCTGGAATCTATCCGGAAAGCCCTTGCCTCTAAGGGGGGCTTCACGGCGAAAGGCCGCTCCACAAGCGGCAAGATGAGCTGGGCCTTAGCGGCGGCGCCGAGGAGAAGGATCCAGCGCACGCAAACTATCACTAAGTCGCAGAGCTCGTTTAGTAAGATCCTCTTGTCCGAGGGCCATGGCAATGCGAAGCGTCCCATCTACGCCTGCATAAAGTAGGTCCATGTCAGTCCATACATCGCGGGTGGCTAAGAGGTAGGCTACTTCACTTTCTAAGCGGGTGAGGTTTTCCGAAGTGAGCGCCGTCGCCCTTGCGGTATCTCCCAGACCCAGCCAGAGGTTGGCCTCCTGGGCTACCTGGTAGGCTTCCAGCGGACAGGCTTCCGGAGAAATCTTCTCGTTTAGGAAGGTAAGCAGCTCCCGGCCCTTTTGTCGCAGCTGCGCTGCCTCTGCTGGGGAAGCCGTGTCTTTTTCCAGCGCTTTTTGCACATAGTGCTCTGCCAGCCGATAAAAGACCGACCGATAGGTATTGATCATACGCAGGGTATTCTGGTCGTAAAAGACTTGCGGGTTATTGAGGTTGCGATAGCGAAAGACTTCGGTCAGCAGGTGATGCGTCAGGCTATCCTGGACGGCGGCATTGTAGATGCTGCTGCCGGTGGATTGCCGGGGTTTGAGCGGAAGGAGCTCGTAGACGTTGCCCCGCTGATAGAGGTAGTCCGAGAGGCCCAGGTAGCTAAAGGAAGGTAGGGTATTGGCAAAGCAGATGGGACGTTTCCAGCCCTGGTTAATCGCGCTGGTAACGATGTCGTAGGTCATGAAATCCTGCTTGAGGAGGTAGGTATTTTGGCCGCTACCCCGCACCGGAACTTGCCAGTAGAGGGTGTCGGACAAATCCTCCGCCGAAAAACGCCCCTCAGTGGGGTAGTTCTTCAAAAAGGCGGTTTTATCCACCGGTATAGCAAGAAGGCGGGATTGCGCGGGGATAGAGGCCGTTTTTTCGCCCATGAAGAGCTCATCCGGTAAAGAAATCGGGACGGGGAGGGCGCCATTCGGACTATTGTACTTGAGCTGGGAAATGTACCAGTCTGTATTGAGGAGACTGAGGTTGACGATACGCACATCGGTACGGATGCCTTCTACTTCTTGCAGGTACCACAGGGGAAAGGTGTCATTATCGCCATTGGTGAAGAGAATCGCATTGGGCGGACAGGAAATGAGGAAGTTGTAAGCTGCGTCGGGGGGCACATAATTCCCTGCGCGAGAGTGGGAACGCCAGTTCTGCGCAGCCATAAGAATGGGGACGCCCAGTGTAGCGATGCCTATCGGGACATCTAAGTTTTTGTGGAGCTTTTCTCGGAGCCACTCCGCTACTCCTGCCACGCCTATCCCCACCCACATCGCAAAAACAATAAAAGACCCCACATAAGAGTAGTCCCGCTCACGGGGTTGGTTAGGCGGCTGGTTGAGATACAAGATAATCGCTACCCCAGTCATGAGAAAGAGGGTCAAAACCACCATCGCATGCCGCCGATGGCGCTTAAGGTGCCAAGCTGCCCCAAGTAGCCCTAAAAGTAACGGCAGGCCATAGTAATGAGCTTTGGAGGGGTCCTTACGTTTATGTGGGGGTAGCTTGGAAAGCCGTCCAAATTCCAATCCGCTCTCCCACCGGCTGTCATAAGCTTCCGATTCTCGGCCGACGAAGTTCCACAAAAAGTACCGAATATACATGTGCCGCAGCTGGTAATCCCAGAAAAAGTAGAGATTCTCTATGCCAGTGGGCTTATCGTCGTAGGGACTATTAGGATCGGCGCCTTTATTTTTCACATAGTTGATGTAGCTGAATGGCCCCTGTCCGGAATAATGGCTGGGGCTCCACATGCGTGGGAAAAAGCGATAGTCCTTGAGGTCGTAGTCGTAGGTGATTTTCTCGCCATCGTAGACATATCTGGTGGAGGTGCGGTAGCGCAGGTAAGCTGGGCTGGTAGCCTTATAGTCCTTTGGGATGGCGTTGTACAGGGTACCCCAAATAATCGGCGTCTCACCATACTGCTCCCGTTTGAGATAGCTCAAAAAATTCACCACATTGCTGGGGTCGTTTTCATCAATGGGCGGCTCTACGTGAGAACGTAAAAAGATAACCGCATACGACGAATAGCCTAAGTAAATGAAAAGCAAGCTTAGCGCTACGGTGGAGAGAAGCGGCTTTTTGGTCCGTTCGGCATAGTAGACCAGCGCAGCCAGTGCACCAAAAAGAATCACAATAAACACCGCTAACCCCGTCCCAAAAGGTAGCCCGAGACCGGTCTCCTCGTGCGTTTCGGGATTGGTGGTGCCTACGAGGACCTTTTCCAGTGGCCAGGCGAGTGAAACGGTATATTGAATCACGCCGTACTGGAGAAAGACCAGCAGACCAGCCCCGGCGGCAAAGGCCGTCACGATCCCCAGCGCGGTTACCTTGGGGGTTTTTCGGAAGTAGTACATGAGGGCCAGACCAGGCAGCGTCAGGAGATTGAGGAGGTGCACCCCAATGGAGAGACCAAAAACGAAGGCAATGAGAATAAGGATCTGATTCTGTCGGCGGAGGTCTTCCGTTTCCTCCCAGACGCACATAAGCCAGATCACCAGGGCTGTAAAAAAGGCACTGGGGGCATAGACTTCGGCTTCTACGGTATTGAACCACACCGAGTCGGCAAAGGTGGCTACAAGCCCTCCGACGAGTCCGCTAAACCCGATCAGAAGTCGGTCAGGGTCTCCTAAGGCCTTTTTGGTAAAGTGCATGGTAATCCAAGCCACGAAGAGGGCCGTAAAAGCCCCACTCAGCACACTGACCCAATTGATAAAATAGGCAACTTTTTCCGACGAGGGGGCCAGCATAGCAAAGAGACGTGCCACTACCAAATACAGGGGCGCACCGGGTGGGTGAGGTACCTCCAGCTCATTGGCCGTCGCGATAAACTCCCCACAATCCCAAAAGCTTGCCGTAGGCGCCACTGTCAACCCATACGTGATCAGCGCCGTGAGAAACACGATCCCCCCAAAAAGCCAGGTCTGCTTCTTATATGGCATCGGGGCAAAGATAGGCTACGAGGGACATTGGACTGCCCGAAAAGTCCCTGACCAACCATAGCCCCACAGCGGAATTTGGATTTCAGGCTTTTCCATATCTTTGCCCCATGCGATACCTGGGTATGATAGCCTTGCTGGCCCTCCTCGGAGGGCGTGGATGGGCGCAGATTTCACAAGCGCACCTGCAAAAAGTCCTGGAAATCAGAAAAAGCCTTACACCTGTCAGGCTTTTTAGAGACACCCCTCAGCTCAGGACGCAAAACACTTACGTCGTAGACAGCTTGTACAACGACCTCTACGATAACAATTCCAGTACCTGGCTCGAAAACCAGCTCAATACCTACACCTATTACCCCGGTTCCACTAAGGTCTGGACTGATAGCCTTTTCCGCAGGAGCGGCGGAACATGGGTGGACTCCGCCGAGACGCGCTACTATTACACTTCGGATGGGAAGGATTCTATTCAGGTTACTTATACCAGTCCGGATGGTACGACCTGGCAAGCTGCGGATAGCGTCGTATTCACCTATTCCACGGTTGGTACTACGGATCTTCAAACTAACACTTTTTATCAATATACCACTTCCTGGCAGCCGTATCAGCGTCGGCGCTTTTGGTTCAATGCTGGCCGATTGGACAGTTCGGCTATAGACACCTTCAATGTGAACACAAACACTTGGGACCAGATTGCCAAAGGGTGGTATAAGTACGTAGGGGCTCTGTTAGACTCGGTGCGTGTCCATGCCAGCCTCAGTGGAGGTGCGCTCGCCATCTATCTGCAAAAACTATCCTATGACGCCGCTAGTCGCCCCAACTACCTAAAAGATACTTTGTATGTGAACCTTGGCTTCAGCTCCCTGGCAATCCAGGCCTCCGAAGAGTTCATCACCTATATATCGCCTACTAGTCAGCAAATAGACACGGATTCCCTGATATTCCGATTTTATTTTCCCTCTCCTGAGACTGCGACGAACGTTACGCGCTTCTCCTACGATATGAATGGTAATGTGGCGATAATTTTGTATGAAAGCTGCGAGCCTGTCTGCGAGCCCATTGAGCGAGACCGCTACGCTTATAAAGTAGTCACGACGGCCCTGCATCCAGGAGAAAGGCCCTCTTATAGCCTCTGCGGACGTGCTTGCGAAAGCTTGACCTTACCCCAAAGCTGGCTCGGAGCCCCTTATGAGCTGTACAACCTAAGTGGACAGAAGGTTAATCAAGGCCTCCTACAAAGCCCTCTCACCCTCCCCGCCCAGCCGGGAATCTACCTCCTTATCACTCGCGGGCAGGCGCATCGCCTCCACGTGCTCCCCTAAGGGTACTGGTTGTCATACCGCCCGGGGCGCCCCCAGCGGGGTGCCCCTTTTCTTTTTTCTGAGGAGGTCGTCCCTTGTCCGATAGATTGAGGCTTCAATAGGATTATCCGGCGGGGCTGGGAGCATGCAGAAGCTGGCGAAGCGGCTCGGCAGCCTCCCAGGTGGAATTATGCCAAAGAAAATGCAGTTTACCCCCCACTTGCGAAACGGCCGCGTAGAGACGCTGAACTTCCTGGGCCAGTCCTGCGCTATCCCCTCGCCGTAGGTACACCTGGTCCATCAGAGCCACTGGATGAAATCGCAGCGGTAAAGGCTTATCCTGTGAAGCATCGTACAAGCTTGTCGGCAAAGCGGTCCCAAGCAAAAACCCACTCCGCTCCGGAAAAGAGAGGGAATAGTCTTCTTGTATCCCTGCGGCAAAGAGGTGATAGAACGTCTCCGGCCAAAAGTAACGCAGATAATGCTGCCGAGAAAACGTTACCGGCCGACCAGTATAAGCTTCCAAGAGCGCTTTTTCTCGGGCGATCAAGGCTGGTTTCTCCCGGCTGCGATAAGAGGGATGAAGGCCCACGGCATAACCTTGCGATAGGAGCGCGCGGCTCCACTCCCGCCAGAAGGGATGCGTGGGCGGCACCAGACTATCGAGCCGATGCGTATTGGAAAGGAGCATAAAAAACCGGGTATGCTCCGGCGGAAAGTGCCGAATAATCTGCTCATGCCTATCGTAAGGGTCAGCTACACGGTCGATTTGAGCGAGGATTCGTTTGTGTAGGTTTTTTCGGCGTAGGCCACCTATCCACCAGCGCAGACCCCATCGGCCTTTCCACGCATAGGGATGGTCGATATCCCAGCCCACTTCCCAGTGAAAAGACGGCTTCTGGTAGGGATAGCCCATAGCGTCTAAAACCCGATACCAGTGAACCTGCAAAAAGGGATACTTCCAGAATTCCGCCTGATAAAAGGGCAGCGCTTCCCAGCGGTAGAGACCGTAGGCGTCATAGGCATAGGGCCACTCGTAGAGGGGGTAAAGCGACAGCACATAAAAAGCCATACCCAGGAGGTCGTGGCTATGGTCGCCACTCGGGGTAGGGAAGAGGCCTTCTTCATCCCAGGCCGGCAAAAAGAAAACTGTACCGCGCCCGCGCAGAAGAGGATGGAGGGGGAAATGAAAAGCCCCGGGCACGTTGCACCCACAGGCAATGCGGTAAG